>DVHY01000160.1 GCA_018711755.1 Candidatus Limivicinus faecipullorum
CAATAAGCCGCCACAGAAAAGCCTTGAAAATCAAGGCTTTTCGGGCGCAGCAGCATTTTGCCCTTGGCAAAATGCTTGGCGGGAGAAGCGCAGTCAAAAAAGTCTGTAAGGACTTTTTTGACAAGCTGAGCGCCGGGCGTGAGCCCGGCGCTGTCTTTGTCTCCGGAGCGGGCGCTTTTCCGGTTTACAGTTTTCGGAGAGCCGGATATAATAAGGTAGGCGGCCGAAAATCTTTACAGGGATTTTACATTTGCAGCAGACAAAATTTTATAATAAGCCGCTATAATCCCCCCTGAGGAGGAGAGAAAGATGATATTTTGCGTAGAAGATGACAACAGCATAAGAGAGCTGATGATATATGTGCTCATGTCCTCCGGCTTTAAAGCGGTGGGCTTTCCCGAGGCGGGAGCTCTGTGGACGGCTCTGGAGGAGACCAGGCCGGAGCTTATACTTCTGGACATAATGCTCCCGGGGGAGGACGGCATATCCGTGCTGAAGAAGCTGCGCGCCAACCCCAGGACGGAGACCATCCCCGTGATAATGGCCACGGCCAAGGGGGCGGAATACGACAAAGTCCTGGGCCTGGACACCGGGGCGGACGACTATCTGGTCAAGCCCTTCGGCATGATGGAGATGGTCTCCCGGGTAAAGGCGGTGCTGCGGCGGAGCCTGCCCAAGAGCGAGTCCCTGCTCCTCAGCTGCGCCGGCATACAGGTGGACAAGGCCCGGCACAATGTGAGCGTGGCCGGCCAGAGAGTCAACCTTACCTTAAAGGAATACGAGCTGCTTTGCCTGTTCATGGAAAATCCCGGGCTGGTCTTCACCCGGGACCAGCTGCTGCGCTCGGTATGGGGCGCGGACTTCGTGGGTGAGAGCCGCACGGTGGACGTGCATATAGGCACCCTGCGCACCAAGCTGGGAGAAGCGGGCAAATGCATCGAAACGGTGCGGGGCGTAGGCTATAAGATGGAGAGAGAGCAATGACTAAGCGTATTTTTCAGTCCATCTGCATTGCGGCGGTAACTGTGCTGCTGGCCTCCCTGGTGCTGATAATGGGAGTGCTGTACGACTATTTTTCCCGGGTGCAGAAGGAGCAGCTCTCCGCCCAGGCGGACCTGGCCGCCCGGGGAGCGGCGGACCTGGGCATGGAATACTTTGAGGGCCTGGATCTGGGCGGCTGCCGCATAAGCTGGATAGCCGCCGACGGCAGCGTGCTGTATGACAATATGAGCGACGCCGAGAGCATGGAAAACCACCTGGACCGGGAAGAGGTGCGGGAGGCCATGGAGACCGGCCGGGGGGAGAGCTCCCGCTATTCCGACACCCTCACGGAAAAACTGAGCTATCAGGCCAGGCTCCTGCCGGACGGCACGGTGATACGCTTGGCGGCCTCCCAGTATACCGCCTGGGTGCTGCTGATGGGGGTGCTCCAGCCGCTGCTGGTGGTGGTGCTGCTGGCGGTGCTGCTGAGCCTGCTGCTGGCCTACCGGCTGTCGGCCAGGCTGGTGAAGCCTCTCAACGAGGTGGATCTGAGCGACCCGCTGAAGAAGGTGGAATACGAGGAGCTGCGGCCATTGCTCAGCCGCATAGACAGCCAGCACCGGCAGCTGAAGCGGGACCGGGAGGAGCTGGAGAAAAACGAGGAGATACGCCGGGAGTTCACCGCCAACGTGTCTCATGAGCTGAAGACTCCCCTCCACTCCATCTCCGGCTATGCGGAGCTGCTGGCCAAGGGCATGGTGCGTCCGGAGGACGTGGAAAAATTCAGCTCCAAGATCTACAGCGAGAGCCAGAGGATGACCAGCCTGGTGGAAGATATAATAGAGCTGAGCCATCTGGACACCGGCGCGGGGGACATGAAGCGGGAGGACGTGGATTTGTATCTCATCGCCCGCACCGCCGCCGACAGCCTGAGCATGGCGGCAAAGGAGGCGGGAGTGGAGCTGAAAGTCAGCGGGGAGAGCGCAAGGGTATACGGCGTGCCCCAGCTGCTCTACGGCATCTGCTACAACCTCTGCGACAACGGAATAAAATATAACAGAGAGAAGGGCCGGGTGGAGATAAGCGTCCGCAACCTGGAGGGAGAGGTGGAGCTGAAAGTCAGCGACACCGGCATAGGCATCCCGGAGGAGAGCCGGGAGCGCATTTTCGAGCGATTCTACCGGGTGGACAAGAGCCGTTCCAAGGCGGTGGGCGGCACTGGCCTGGGTCTGTCCATTGTGAAGCACGCAGCCCTGGTACACCGGGCGACTATAGATATAGACAGCGAACCCGGCAGCGGAACCAGCTTCACCCTGCATTTCCCCAAGGATACCCAAGAAAGGAAAGTAAATGACATATCAGGAAATAAAGAACAATAAAGTCATAAACACCTATATAAAGCAGGCGGACCAGAGCCTTGCCGCCCTGGGCTATACGGAGCACAGCTTTGCCCACGTGGGCCTGGTGGCGGAGAAGGCGGGCTATATCCTGGAGACTCTGGGCTACCCGGAACGCACCGTGGAGCTGGCTAAGATAGCCGGATACATGCACGATATCGGCAACCTGGTGAACCGGGTGGACCACAGCCAGAGCGGGGCGGTGATGGCCTTCCGGCTGCTGGACAATCTGGGCTTTGACCCGGAGGAGATATCCGTCATCGTCTCCGCCATCGGCAACCACGACGAGGGCACCGGCGTGCCGGTGAGCCCGGTGGCGGCGGCCCTCATCCTGGCGGACAAAAGCGACGTGCGGCGCAACCGGGTGCGCAATCAGGAGGAGCCCGCCTTTGACATCCACGACCGGGTGAATTACTCGGTGACCAAGTCGGAGCTGAAGATAAACGAGGCCCACAGCCTGATAAAGCTGAAGCTCACCGTAGACACCCGCTACGGCTCGGTGATGGATTACTTTGAGATATTCATGCAGCGCATGCTCCTGTGCCGCAAGGCGGCGGAGAAGCTGGGACTGCAGTTCAAGCTGATGATAAACGAACAGCAGCTGATATAGGCGGATATCCGCCGGGAAAAAGGAAAAAGGAAAAGGCTTATGCCTTTTCCTTTTTCTGCTTGGGGGGAAAGGCGGGGCCTTTCCTTCTTTAATCCTCCGAGAGCACCTTGTCCAGGCGCAGGAAGGGGACGAAGCTGCCCCTGCTGCACATGTCCAGTATCTGCTCTTTGGTGGCGTACATGCACTCGCAGGTCTCCCCCTCCTGGAGCACCACATCGTCCAGGGAAAAATCCTGGCGGAACAGCCACACGTCGCAGAAGTAGCGGTCGCCCCGGTAGCTGTCCACGATGCGGCCGCAGGCCGGGTCCAGCCTCAGCCCGGTCTCCTCCCTTATCTCCCGGAGACAGGCTCCAAGACTGTCGTCTCCCGCCTTGGCGGCGCCGCCGGGGCTCTCCCACAGCCCGCCATAGCCCTTGTTGGGGCTGCGCCTAGTGAGCAGGTATTCCCCGGCGCTGTTTCTCAGCCAGACATGGACCACCAGATGGTATTGGCCCGCCTGCAGCTCCCGGCTGCGGGGCTGGACGAGCCCCGTGGGGCGGCGGTCTTCATCCAGGATATCCCACAGTTCCCCGGCGGCGCTGCGCCGGTTGAGCCAATAGTTGACCCAGAAGCTCAGCTCCTGCAGGCTCTCCGGCCCCCCCTGGGGAAGCAGCACCGGCTGCCGGGAGTCCAGGCCCTCCAAAAAAGCCTCCCTCTCCTCCGCCGGGCCCTGGGGGAGGGGCAGAGCCGAGCCCCGGGGCAGAAGCTCAAGGCCCTCGGGGACGGGGACGCCCTCAGGCATGCCCGCCCTCAGCTCCATGAATCTCAGACCGTTCCCGCGGCAAAAGTCCGCCGCAGCCTTGAAAAGCTCCGCCTCCTCCGGGGCGGCTATTCCGAAAACAGGCATGCTGTATCCTCCCGTTCTGCAATGGTTTATACTAATGTGTTGTATCAAGTTATCGGCCTTTTGTCAATATCGGGGCATAAATCTGCATGAACAGACAAATAAAAACATGCGGGCTTTTTGTTGTAAATTGCCCTTGACTTTGTGGGATAAACTGTTAAAATA
>DVHY01000161.1 GCA_018711755.1 Candidatus Limivicinus faecipullorum
ATCTCACATGGGCCTGAAATGAGCCGTAGAGCCGTCGGATACGTCGATAATACCGATATCTCCCTCCAGCAGTTGAGACATAACGGACACCAGCATGCCGAATTTATATTCGGTATCCCCCGGCCCGCCCAGCTTGACGGTGTACTTGTCCCCCAGGGCAAAGACCACGTCGTACTTATCGGAGAAGTCAATGCTCTCCACCTGCTTATACAGGTCCCTGGCCTCCAGCTGGTAGAGGACCTGGGCCAGATATTCCACCAGCTCCGTGTCATTGTCCTCGGTGAGCATGGTCTCTCCTATGAAGAGGGTGCCGGGAGATATGCCCTCAATGGATATCATGTCCGCCAGCTCCTCTTCCGTGGCCTTGCCCAGCACCTTGCAGCTGTGGTCTATGCTCCACATCTCGTCGCCCAGGGCGATATAGGCCAGGGCCTGGCTCTCCGTCACGGTTATTATTACCTTATTTGGCAGACTTCTTTCAACGGACACCTCTTCCACATAGGGCAATTTTGCAAATACCCGGCTCAAAGCGGAAAAGCGGTCGAAGAAGAAGAGGTTGTCCCCCTCTTCTATGTCTATGGCCTGTATTATTTCCTCGTCGGTATAGTGAGTATTCCCCTCCACCTGGATATTGGTTATCCTGAAGAAGATACTCATTACAAATATGGTGGTGACTATCACCAGAAAGAACACGATAGGACCGCTGAAGCTGCTGAGATACTGGGACAGGCTCATTCTTTCCGGGCTGTCAGCGGCCTTTCTCTTATGGATTTTCCTTGCCATCGGCATATCCTTTCAGTATTCCAAATATATATCCGCTCCCAGGGAGCGCAGGCGCATGTCAAAGCGTTCATAGCCCCGGGTGACGTGTCCGTCGTCAAATATGGTGGACTCCCCCCGGGCGGCCAGGGCGGCCACTATCATGGCTGCTCCGCCCCGCAGGTCGGTGGCGGTGAGGGCGGCGCCGTGGAGGCAGTCCACTCCCCATATCTCCGCCCGGCGGCCGGATACGGCTATATCCGCCCCCAGGCGCTGCAGCTCCGGCACCTGGCGGTATCTGTTCTCAAAGATGTTCTCGGTTATCACGGTCTTGCCCTCGGCCTTCAAAAGCGCCGCCATAAGCACGGGCTGGGCGTCGGTGGGAAAACCGGGATAGGGCTCCGTCTCCAGTTCACCCACGGCCTTCAGTCTGGCCGGGGCTTTCACCCGAACACTGCGATTAGAGTTTATTATATCACAGCCGGCACATTTTAGGAAGTGGAGAACTGTTGAAAAATGCGCCGGGTCCACCCCCCGCATTTCAACATTTCCGCCAGTCGCCGCCGCAGCGCAGGCTATGGTGGAGGCCACTATCCTGTCCGGTATTATCCTGTGGCTCACGGCCTTTGCCGGCCTGAAGTCCCCGACGGACACCGTGTCCGTACCCGCCCCGGCCACCTCCAGCCCCATGGCCCGGAGGTATTCCTGCAAAGCCACTATCTCCGGTTCCCGGGCGGCGCCGTGTATCACGGTCTCTCCCTTTGCCCTGGCCGCCGCCAGCATGATGTTCTCCGTCGCCCCCACGCTGGGGAAGGGCAGGACTATCTTCTCGCCGTGGAGCTCTTCCGCCCGGCAGCTGATCTCTCCCCCTGCCTCCTCTATCTCCGCCCCCATCTGCCGCAGAGCGGCCAGGTGCAGGTCGATGGGCCGCTTGCCCAGCTGGCAGCCGCCCGGAAGGCTGAGTTTGGCCCCTCCGCAGCGGGCTATCAGCGCCCCCATGAATATCACCGAGGAGCGCATCTCCACCATGAGGGAGTGGGGAATCTCGCTGCGGCACAGGGCCTGGGAATCTATGTATACCTCTCCGCCCCACTGTTCGGCGGTGCAGCCCAGGTGCCTGAGTATCCTCAGCGCCGCGTCCACGTCCCTCAGCTGGGGCACGTTCAGCAGCTCCGTCGCCGCCGGGCTTACTATCGAGGCGGCTATTATGGGCAGAGACGCATTTTTGGAGCCCTGCACAAAGCAGGAGCCCTCCAGTCTGTTTCCGCCTCTAAGGTGCCATATATCCATGAAAAACCCCCCGTGCATTCAAATCAAGCTATCCTATGCACAGGGGGTCTGAAATGTTCTGCTTTTATAAAGGCTCAGTTCACCATGTCCAGGATTATCCGGCATATCCTGTCCGTTGCGTCGGGCAGAGCCAAAGACTTCATCGCATCGGACATGGACTCCAGCCGGCCCTGGTCGGAGAGCAGCTCCTCCGCCAGCTCCAGCAGGGAGGCGGCGTCAAACTCCCCTTCCAGCAGTACCTTGGCGCCGCCGGCTTTTTCCAGCACCCGCGCGTTGCGCTCCTGATGGTGGTTGGTCACATTGGGGGAAGGCACCATTATCACCGGCTTTGCCATGTAGGTGAGCTCGGAAATAGTGGAGGCCCCCGCCCGGCACATCACCAGATCCGCCGCGGCCATGACTCTGGGCATGTCGAAGATGTACTCCCTCACCTCAGCTTTCCGCTGAGCCATGTCAGGAGCCGTCTCCTTGAGTTTTTCCATCACCCCTGCGTAGTACATCCTCCCGGCGGCGTGAAGCAGCCTGAAGCTCTGAGAGCCGTCCAGCATAGGTATCAGCTCCGTCATGATGCCGTTCATGTGCCCTGCTCCCAGGGAGCCCCACACGGACAGCAGCAGCTTCTCGTCCTGGGCAATGCCCAGCTCGGCCTTGGCCCGGGCCTTGGTATACGCGGCGAACTCCCCTCTCACCGGCGTGCCGGTGACGGAGACTTTCTCCGGATCGGGATAATACTGGCGGCTCTCCTCAAAGCCCACCATTATCCTGTCCACTTCCCTGGCCAGGAGCTTGGTGGTGAGGCCGGGGACGGCATTGCTCTCGTGCACGGCGGTAGGGATATGCAGCTCCGAGGCCGCCTTCAGCACAGGAAAGCACACGTAGCCCCCTGTGCCAATCACTGCATCCGGGCCGAAATCCCGGATCATGCGCTTGGCCTCGTGGTGGGAGGCCGCCACATTCTTCACGGTGGCTATGTTGTGCAGCAGCGCATCCAGGTTCTTGCCCCGGCTGAGGTTGGTTATCTTCAAAGGCCTTATCTCATAGCCCGCCCGGGGCACCAGGTCCATCTCCATCTTGCCCTCCGCGCCCAGGAACAGGAACTGGCTGTCGGGCATGAGCTCTTTCAGCCGCCCGGCCACCGCCAGGGCTGGGTTGATGTGTCCGGCGGTACCGCCGCAGGTGAGGATAAATTTCATTTTCCGTCTTCCTTTCTCTATTTCAATGAGACGTCTCTTGAAGCGCTGAGGATGATGCCCATCTCAAAGAGCTGGATGAGCAGGGCGTTGCCCCCGTAGCTGAACAGCGGCAGGGAGATGCCGGTACAGGGCACCAGGTTGGTGACCACCGCCACGTTGAGGAAAACCTGCAGCGCCAGCATGGTGCTCACGCCGGCGCAGACCAGAAAGCCGTATCTGCTGCTCTGGTGTATGGCTATCCAGTATCCCCGCAGTATCAGCAGGGCAAAGAGGCAGAGTATCAGCGCCGCCCCGATAAAGCCCAGCTCCTCGCAGACCACGGAGAAGATAAAGTCGTTGTGCTCCTCCGGCAGATACAGGTATTTCTGCCGGCTGCCCCCCAGGCCCAGGCCGCTGAGGCCCCCGGAGCCTATGGAGTAGAGGGACTGGACTATCTGATAGCCCTCGTCGGAGGGGCTGGAAAAGGGGTCCAGCCAGGTGCTGATGCGGCCGGAGGCATAGGGGAAGAAGGTCAGCAGCACCGTGAGTCCGCCCAGGGCCGCGCCTATGGCTGCGATGAACCAGCCCAGGCCCACGCCGCCCAGGAACATCATCACCCCGCCCAGGGAGATTATGATGATGGAGGCGGAGAAATGGGGCTCCAGCACCAGCAGGCCCACTATCAGGGCCAAAATGCCCAGGAAAGGCAGTATGCCGTATTTGAAGCTCCTCATCCTGCCCTGGAACCGGCATATCATAGAGGAAAAGGTCAGTATGACCGCCAGCTTAGCCAGCTCCGAGGGCTGGAGAGTCAGTCCGCCCACGCCCAGCCAGCGGCGGGAGCCGTTGGCCTTCACGCCGATTATGGGCACCAGCATCAGCAGCACTATGGTCAGGACCATGAAATGCAGGGAATATTTCCTGTACAGCTCCATCGGTATCCGGGAGGCCAGCAGCATGGCCCCCAGGCCCAGCAGGGCAAATATGAGCTGGCGCACGAAGTAATAGGCCCCGTTGCCGCCGGTGACTTCCCCGGGGTCGTAATAGGCTCTGGCATAGCTGGAAGAGAGCACCATCACCACCCCCGCGGCAAGAAGGATAAGCGCCGTTGTGAAGAAGCCTGCGTCCAGGCTGGCTCTGCGCTTCTTTGCCGGGGCAGAAAAATCGGAGAGGCGGGCGCTGTCGTAACGCATGTTCCCACCTCCCCGAACACAAGTATCTTATAGACCCATGAAATGTCTGCACACCACAATAAATGATATGATGGACATCAGGAGAGATATGCCTGTAAACAGGGTAAAAATTTCTTTTTCCTTCCATTTGTGGCCGGTCCAGCCGCCCATCTCCAGATGGTGGTGGAAGGGGGCCATTTTGAACACCCGCTTTCCGTGGCTGAGCTTGAAGTAACCCACCTGGATTATGTCGGACAGGGTCTCCATGAGGAACACGAAGCCCAGGGAGATGAGCATGAAGGGCATGTTGTAGGCGTAGGCCAGGGCAGCTATGATGCCGCCCAGAAACAGGGAGCCGGTATCTCCCATGAAGCATTTAGCGGGGTTGAAGTTGTATATGAGAAAGCCAATGAGCCCGCCTATCATGGCCGAGGCCATGATGCCCATCTGCTCGAACTCGTCTCCAAACACCAGAGTGATGGCCACGAAGAAGAGGAACACCGGGATGGAGGTGCCGGCGGCCAGGCCGTCGATACCGTCGGTGATGTTCACGGCGTTCACCGTGCCCACGATTATCAAGGAGGATATGAGGAAATACAGCCACTCCGGCATGTATATGGTCTTATCCACAAAGAAGAGGTAGAAGTTCGGCCGCACATAGCCTATCTGCCGCATCAGCAGCACGAAGACCAGGGAGGCCACCAGCTGCAGCAGGAACTTGGCCTTGGCCGTGAGGCCCAGGTTCTGTTTCTTGGCCAGCTTCTCCCAGTCGTCCAGGAAGCCTATGGCTCCGAAGACGCAGGCAAAAAGCATGATGAAAATATTTACGAACTCGCCTCTGAGCATGCCGTCAAAACCTACGGTGAGGCAGACCAGCGCCGCGGCCAGTATGAACATCACGCCGCCCATGGTGGGGGTGCCGGTCTTGCCCATGTGCCAGGTGGGGCCGTTTTCCTTTATTTCCTGCCCCGCCTTTATACGGCGCAGCCAGGCCACATAATACTTCCCGAAAGCGCTGGCAAAGAGGAAAGCCAGAACAAATGCAGTTATTAGCTTTATCGTCATCGCATTCTCCATAACCCGGGCCGCTGTCAGCCCACAGTACTTCTCTTTTTCAGGTACTCGGCGACTATCTCCCGCTCGTCCATATGGACTCGCTGGTGGCCGATCACCTGATAGTCTTCATGGCCTTTCCCGGCAAGCAATATTACATCACCAGGGCCCGCCTTGTCAATAGCCCAGGCTATGGCTTCCCTCCGGTCGCATATAACTTTGTAAGGGGTGTGCCGGTTTTTAAGGCCCGGCAGTATCTCATTTATAATTTCCATAGGTTCTTCCGTGCGGGGATTGTCGCTGGTGACCACCACAAGATCCGCATTATCCGCGGCAATGGCGCCCATGAGGGGTCGCTTCAGCTTATCCCTGTCCCCGCCGCAGCCGAAGAGCACTATCAGCCTGCCCCTGGTCACCGGGCGCAGGGTCTTCAGCACATTCTCCAGGGCGTCGGGCTTGTGGGAATAGTCGATTACTATGGAATAGTCCCCGTCGGTGGGCACCGGCTCCATACGGCCCTTAACTCCCTTGGCCGTGGCCAGAGCGTCTGCACATTTGTCCAGGCTTATTCCCAAGCAGCTGGCGGCAGCGATGACTCCCAGAGCATTATGTACCGAGAACATGCCCGGTATGTTCAGCCTCACCAGGGCTATCTCCCCCCCGTGGACTGCGGCAAAGCGGACGCCGGCGGCGGAGAGCCTTATGTCCTTTGCGATTATATCGGCGTCGTTGCGCTCCGCCGAGTAGCTGGTCACCGGGCAGCTCAGGCCCCGGGCCATAAAGTCCGCCCATTTGTCATCTATATTTATACAGGCGGCGTCGCACTGAGAAAAGAGTTTCTTCTTTGCGGCGGCGTATTCCTCCATGGTCCCGTGGAGGTCCAGGTGGTCCTGGCTCAGGTTGGTGAACACCGCCACGTCGAAGCTGAGCCCCGCCACCCGCTCCAAAGCCAGGGAATGGGAGGAGACCTCCATCACCACGTGGGTACAGCCCGCCTTCTTCATGGCGCAAAACAGTTTTTGCAGCTCATAGCTCTCCGGGGTGGTGTACTCGGTGTGGATGAGCTCGTCGCCTATCATGTTGCCGTTGGTGCCGATAAGGCCCACCTTTGCCCCCAGCTCATCCTCCAGCAGGTGCTTTAGCAAAATGGTGGAGCTGGTCTTGCCGCTGGTGCCGGTAAAGCCTATGAGCTTCATGGAGGCGGCGGGGTCGCCGAAGAAGTTCCGGCTGCATATGGCCAGGCCATAGCGGCAGTCCGGGGTCTGCACCCAGGCCGTCCCCTCCTCCGGCACATCCTGGCACAGCACGGCGGCGGCCCCCTTTTCCAGGGCCACCGGGATGAACCTGTGTCCGTCCACCGTCAGTCCCTTCACCGCCACGAACAGGTCCCCGGGCCGGGTGTGCCTGGAGTCATAGCTTATGCCGCTTATCTCCATATCCATATCGGCGGTGCAGGCGCTTATATCTATATCTTTCAGTATTTCTCTGAGTTTCATACTGTTCTCCGTTTTCTCCCGGGGCTTGTGCCTCCGGGCCATGCCATGACATTTTATACCAGAAGTCCCTCCCGGTCAATACTTGCCCAGCAGAGACTCGTTCTCGTCGATGAGAGTCACCTCCACCACGCAGCCGTGGTCCGCCCTGGTGCCCGCCGCCAGGCTCTGGCTGCCTACCACCTGCTGGGCCGAGCCGCTCACCGGGCTGCGGGTGCTGATAAACAGTCCCAGGCCTGACAGCAGGTCTCTGGCGCTCTCATAGCTCAGTCCCGCAAGATTAGGCACCGTCTCCATGTTTGGGGAGACCTGGGCGCCCCCCAGGTACAAAATCACCCGGCTGCCCTTGGCTATGCTCTCCCCCGCTACCGGCAGCTGGCCGGTGACCGTGTCCCCCTGGCCTATGGTCCTGTAGTCCAGCTCCATATCCTCCAGGATGTCCGCCGCCTCGTCCAGGCTCTGCTCAATAAGCATCGGCGCCGACACGTCCCCCTCTTCGTCCTCCGCCTTTTCCGGCTCTATGCCCATATAGGGCAGGATATCGGCAAACATGTTGCCCACCACCGGGGCCGCCATCTGCCCGCCGCTGATATAGATGCCGGACTTGTTGGAGGGGGTGTCCAGGAAAACCAGCAGGGCTATCTGCGGGTCGTCCGCCGGGGCAAAGCCGACAAAGGAGACTATGTACTCCTTCTGGCCGGTCTGGGCTTCCAGGCTCACCTTCTCGCTGGTGCCGGTCTTGCCCCCTATGCGGTAGCCCGCCACGGCGGCGTTTCGGCCGGTGCCCTCGTTGGGGTCGCCCACCACCTGCTCCAGTATCTGCCGGACCTGCTCGCTGGTCTCTTCGCTTATCACCTGGCGCACCGCCTTGGGGCTGCGCTCATAGGCCACGCTGCCGTCAGGGTTGAGCATACGGCTGACCACATAGGGCTGCATCAGGTTCCCTCCGTTGACGCAGGCGCTGACCGCGGTGATGAGCTGCAGGGGGGTTATGGTAAAAGTCTGGCCGAAAGAGGCCGCCGCCAGCTGGGAGAGGTTTTTCTCCGAGCAGAAGGTGTTTTTGCTCCACCATATGCTGCCGCTCTCCCCCGCCAGGTCTATGCCTGTCTTGGCCGTCAGGTTCTCGTCGTCGTTGCCGGTCATGTTCAAGAAGCCGAAGGCCTCGCAGTAGTCGTAAAAACGCTCCGCCCCCACCCTCTGGCCTATGTTCACAAAGGCCACGTTGCAGGAGTGCTGAGCCGCCTGGGTCAGGGTCTGGCTGCCGTGGCCCTCGGTCTTCCAGCAGCGTATGGGGCTGGTGCGGCCTATGACGCTGACGCTTCCGGGACAGTAAAAGCTGTCCTCCAGGCTCACCGCCCCCTCCTCCAGAGCCATGGCCAGGGTGATTATCTTAAACGTGGAGCCCGGCTCATAGGTGTCTGACAGGGCTTTGTTCCGCCACTGGCGGCTCTGGGCCTCGCTCAAAAGCCGGGCCTTCTCCTCCTCATCGGAGGCGGAGTTTATAAGCTCCATGTCCTCGTCGCTCACCGCCAGAAAATCGTTCAGGTCGTAATTGCCCAGAGAGGCCATGGCCAGTATCGCCCCGGTGTTCACATCCATGGCTATGGCCCCGGCCCCGTTCTGGATGTCATAGTCAGCCACCGCCTGCTTCAGGTGCTTTTCCACATAGTACTGGATGCTGGCGTCTATGGTGGTCACCAGGTCGTAGCCGTCCTCCCCGGGATAGTATTCCTCAAACTGGCTGAAGAGCAGCTCCGTGCCCATGGCGTTGGTGGCCCGCACCGTCTTGCCGGGGCTGCCGGAGAGGGCCTCGTTATACTGGGCCTCTATCCCCTCCAGGCCGTAGTTGTCCGTGCCCACAAAGCCGATGATATGGCAGGCCAGGGAGGAGTTGGGATAATACCTCTTGGTATCCGTCTCCAGGCGCACGCCCCTGAGATCGTTCTCCGTCTTGAAGGCCCGCACCTCATCGGCCTTGTCCTGCTCCAACTTCCGGGCAACGGTCACATACCAGCTGCCCTTCTGCCCGGACTTCTCGTATATCTCATCATAGCTTATATCCAGTATCTCCGACAGCCCCCGGGCGATGAGCTCCCGGTCCTCCCCATACATCTCTATCTCTGCCGGGCTCAGATACACATTATCCACCGAGGCGCTCACCGCCAGAGTGTTCATGTTGGTGTCGTATATGACCCCCCGCATGGCGGAGCTGGGTACGGAGCGCAGCTGCTGCTCTATGGCCATGCTCTCATATTTTTCGTGGTCAATGATCTGAAGCTGATACAAACGCCCCAGTAAAAGGGCAAATGCCCCTATACCGCATACTGCCATCAAAAACAGGCTGCGGCGGAGCATCTGTCTGCTGGGTCCGGGCTTTACTATCCCGGGTCTTGTATCCGCTGACATGGCATCGCCCCCTTGACAGAATATATTTTAAATATATTCAGCCTCCGGCAGCTCATGCATTTTATCCCAAATCAATATAAAATATCTGGCTGGGCTTTAAAGTCTGCATGCCCAGTTCTTCCGTTGCATAGTGCTCCAGCTCTTCCAGGCTCAGGCTGGATTCATATTTTGCCTGGAGCATGTGCTGGTCGTCTTTCAGCTCTTCAAGCTCCCGCTCCAGGTCCGTCAGCTCTTCGTTCAGCGCCGCCAGCTGTATGGAGCCCATCAGCGCCCCCACCAGAAGGCAGAGGGAAAAGCCTATGCAGATGATCCTGAAAAGGAGACCGCTGATACCTTTTCTCATGCTACACCCTTTCCGCTACTCTGAGCTTTGCGCTGCGGGAGCGGGGATTGAGCTCCAGCTCCTCAGCTCCCGGCAGTATGGGCTTTCTGTAGACGCTTTTCAAAGTCTGCACAAATCCGCAGGTGCATATGGGCGCCTCCCTGGGGCAGGTGCAGCCGTTTTCCCTGGCGGCTATCCCCGCCTTTACTATCCTGTCTTCCAGGGAATGGAAGCTGATGACGCAGAGCCTCCCGCCCTTTTTCAGCTTGTCGGGAGCGGTCTCCATCATGGAGGCCACGGCCCCCAGCTCGTCGTTCACGGCGATGCGTATGGCCTGGAAGCTGCGCTTTGCCGGGTGCTGCTTTTCCCTTAAAGCGGCGGCGGGCATGGCGCCTTTTATTATATCCACCAGCTCCAGGGTGGTCTCTATGGGCTTTTGCTCCCGGCGCTCCGCTATCGCCCGGCTGATACGCCGGGAATAACGCTCTTCCCCGTAGTCCCGGAGGATGCGGTTCAGACGCTCTTCATCCCAGCCGTTCACCACCTCATAGGCGCTGAGGCTCTCGCTGCCGTCCATGCGCATATCCAAAGGGGCGTCCGCCATATAGGAAAAGCCCCGCTGTGCTTCATCCAGCTGGGGCGATGATACCCCCAGGTCAAAGAGCATGCCGTCCACGCCCTCTATGCCCAGGCTGTCCAATATTGCTGCGGCATCGGAAAAGTTCCCGTGGACAAGGCTCACCTTGTCTCCAAAGGGGGCCAGGCGCTTGCCCGCCCTTTCAATGGCGGTCATATCCCTGTCTATGCCCACAAGGCGGCCGGTGGTAAGCCGGGAGGCTATCTCATAGGAGTGTCCCCCCAGGCCCAGGGTGCCGTCCAGATATATCCCGTCCGGCCTGATATTCAGATTCTCTATGCACTCTTTCAGCAGCACGGAGAAATGCTTGGCTTCGTAGCTCAAAATTCCAGTTCCTCCATAACGGCGGCAATGTTCTCCGGGGTGGTCTCCTTCTGGAATATCTCGCTCCAGCTGTCGCTGTCCCAGAGCTCGGCGTGGTTGTTGCAGCCCACCACCGTCACCGCTTTTGACAGCCCCGCATAGTCCCGCAGATTCTGGGGGATCAGAGCCCGGCCCTGGCTGTCCAGCTCGCAGCGGGCCGCATGGGCAAAAAGAGGCCGCATCTTCCTCTGCTTCACATAGGGCATGGCGTTCACCTTTTCGGAGAACAGCTGCCAGTTTTCACTGCTGTAGGCGCAGAGACAGCGGTCCATGGACAGGGTGATATAAAAAACCTCTCCCAGCTCGTCCCTGAGCTTCGCCGGGATAAACAGGCGTCCCTTGCTGTCAAGGGAATGTTGATATTCACCTGTCATACACTGCGCCTCCTCTCAGTGGGAATCTTCACCATTCTCCCCCACTTTTGTCCACTTCACGTTACCATTATAGGGGGGACAAATGGAAAAAGCAAGTGAAACTTTTTGTTAAATTTTGACTTTTTCTTGCGTCATTTCTTCTAAAATGTGCAAAAAAACGCCGGACACAATATAGTGTCCGGCGGGGTAAGTTTCTATCCAATATGTAGTCCGGCATACAGTCCGGCTGCCCTTATTCGTCGCTTCTGCGCTGCTCGATGATGATCTTGCCGCCGGATGTTCTGGGCGCATCCTGGGGCTGCTGGGGCGCGGGCTGGGTCTGCTGCTGGGGCTGAGCGGCTCTCTCCTTCACTCCTCCCAGGCTGCGGAAGGAGGACTGGGCCATCTGCACGGTGTTCAGGGCGCTGTTGAGGTTTTCCACAGTCTGGCGGATTATATCGTCCACATACTGGCTGGCTACCCGGCGCAGCTCCTTGCTCTTTGTCTCGGCGGAAGAGAGCATCTCGCTGCTCTTGGCTTTTGCCACCCGGACTATTTCCTGTTCCTCCACCATCATCCGGGCCTGCTCCTCGGCGTTTTTCCGCAGGGCCTCGGCTTCCCGCTTGGCGTTGCCGATGAATTCGTCCCTCGCCTCCACAAGGCGCTGGGCCTCTGCCACGGAGCTGGGCAAACTTGCCTTGATATCGTTTATAAGCTCCACGGCCTTCTCCCGCTCGATTATGCACTTGTCGTTGCCCAGGGGTACTCCCCAGGCGTCGGTCACCATAGCATACAGCATATCCAACAGCTCAAGAA
>DVHY01000162.1 GCA_018711755.1 Candidatus Limivicinus faecipullorum
GGGGGAGTGATGGAACTGGAAGTCATCAGAAAACCCCTCATAGGCATCATCCCCACCGGGGACGAGATTGTGGCGCCCTGCGCCGACCCGAAAGCCGGGGACATTCTTGAATTCAACTCCTCCATATTTTCCGCCATGATAGAGGAATGGGGGGCGGAAAGCCGCTGTTATCCTATCGTCCCGGACGAGCCGGAAAAGATCCGGGCGGCGCTTGTAAAGGCGGCGGAGGAATGTGACATGGTCATCCTCAACGCCGGCTCCTCCGCCGGGCGGGAGGACTACTCCGCCGCCGTGATAGCCCGGCTGGGCCAGGTGCTGTATCACGGCATTGCAATAAAGCCGGGCAAGCCCGCCATCCTGGGCTGCCTGGGGGCAAAGCCTGTGCTGGGGACACCGGGATATCCCGTGTCCGGCATAATAGTGGTCCAGGAATTTTTGAAGCCCTTTATCGACCTCTGGTTCCACAGAAAGGCTGAGCCGGAGGATACGGTCACGGCCACCCTCACCCGCCCCCTGGTCTCCGGCCTCAAGTACCAGGAATTCGTCCGGGTGCGCATGGGCTATGTGGGAGAGAGACTTATGGCCTCGCCCCTGAGCCGGGGCAGCGGAGTGATATCCTCCTTTATGAAGGCCGACGGCATACTTGCCGTGCCCCAGGGGACGGAGGGCTATGAGGCCGGGGAACAGGTGCAGGTGCGCCTGCTGAGCCGGGAGGAGAGACTTAAAAACACCCTGGTGGTCATCGGCAGCCATGACCCCCTGCTGGACGAGCTGGCAAATATGATGCATATGGAAGACCCAGGGATATATATGAGCTCTTCCCATGTGGGCTCCATGGGCGGCATCATGGCCATCCGTCGGGGAGAGGCCCATGCTGCGGGCTGCCACCTGCTGGATACACAGACCGGGGAATATAACCGGTCCTTTATAAAGAAGTATTTTCCCGGAGGCGGCGTCAGGCTCGTCAGCTGCGTAGGCCGCCGGCAGGGCCTGATGCTTCAGAAGGGCAACCCTTTGAACATAAGGGAATTCAGGGATATCGCCGGAGAGGATGTACGTTATGTCAACCGCCAGAAGGGCTCCGGCACCAGGATACTTGCCGACTATCTGTGCAAAAAGGAGGGGCTGGACCCGGGGGGGATATACGGCTATGACCGGGAGGAGCTGACCCACACCAGCGTGGCGGCCCAGATAGCCGGGGGCTCGGCGGATGCGGGCATGGGCATCTATTCCGCCGCCCGGCTCTACGACCTGGATTTCCTGCCGGTGTGCATCGAGGAATATGACCTGCTCATCCCGGACCAGGCCTGGGACAGCCCCATGGTGCGGCAGCTGCTCTCCATTTTGAAGAGCCCGGCTTTCCGGGAGAAGGTGGAGTCCATGGGCGGCTATACCCTTGACAGACCGGGAGAGCTCATTGAGCTGGGATACTGAGAGCGGGGGAGAGGCAAAAATGACTGACCAATACGGACGGGAAATAAGCTATATGCGCCTGTCGGTGACGGAGCTGTGCAATCTCCGCTGCCGCTACTGCATGCCTGCGGAAGGGGTGTGCAAGAAGCGCCATGAGCAGATGCTCACCGAGGACGAGATGATAAGAGCGGTGGAGGCCGCCTCCTCACTGGGGATAAGGAAACTGCGCATCACCGGGGGAGAGCCTCTGGTGAAAAAGAACATACTGTCCATATGCCGCCGGGCGGCGGCGGTGGAGGGGATAGAGGAGGTCTGTCTCACCACCAACGGCACCTTGCTGCCGGAGCTGGCAAAGCCTCTGAAAGAGGCGGGAGTGCGGAGGCTGAACATAAGCCTGGACACTCTGGACAGGGACAAGTATGCGTATATAACCCGCATAGGCAGCCTGGACCAGGCGGCGGAGGGCATACATGCTGCTCTGGAGGCGGGATATGACAAGCTGAAGATAAATACCGTGCTCATAGGGGGCTTCAACGACGACGAGATAGGGGAGCTGGCGGAGCTGACGCGGCGCTATCCTCTGGACCTGCGCTTTATAGAGATGATGCCCATGTATGACGGCGGGGATTTCGGGAAGGACGCCTTTATACCCAACACCAGGGTGCTGGAGCTGCTGCCGGAGCTGACGGCGGTGGAGCCGGACGGGGGCGTGGCGAAGCTGTACCGGCTGCCGGGGGCAAAGGGAAACATAGGGCTCATAAGCCCGGTGAACGCCCACTTCTGCGGCAGCTGCAACCGCATCCGCCTCACGGCGGACGGCAAGCTGAAACCCTGCCTCCACTCCTCGGTGGAGTACGATATAAAAGGCCTGGACTTTGACGGCATGCGCTCCGTTATGGAAAAGGTCATATACAACAAACCCGCCTGGCACGGGCTGCTGGATGCGGACAACCCCAGCCACGCCGGGCGGAACATGAACCAGATAGGAGGCTGAGCATGGGGGATTTCACTCACTTTAACGGCCAGGGCCGGGCGAAGATGGTGGACGTGGGGGAAAAGCCCCCCACCCGGCGCAGCGCCACGGCGGCGGGCCGGGTGCTGGTGAATGAGGGGACCTTCCGCCTTATCGAGAGCGGCGGGATGAAAAAGGGGGACGTGCTCACCGTGGCCCAGGTGGCGGGGGTGATGGGGGCCAAGCGCACCCCGGAGCTCATACCCATGTGCCACCCCATACTCATTGACGGCATAGATTTGAAGCTGAGCCTGGACCGGCAGAGGCTGTCTGTGGAGATAGAGGCCACGGTGAGCTGCGACGGCAGGACCGGGGTGGAGATGGAGGCTCTCACCGCCGTCAGCGCCGCCGCCCTCACGGTGTACGACATGTGCAAGGCCGTGCAGAAGGACATGGTGATAGCGGACATCCGCCTGATAAGAAAGAGCGGCGGAGTCCACGGAGACTTTGAGAGGGAGGAAGGAAGATGAACTATACGGCGGCGGTGATAACCGTCAGCGACAAGGGCTGCAGAGGGGAGCGGGAGGATACCAGCGGCCCCAATCTGTGCAGGCTTTTGCGGGAGCGGGGCTTCCTGGTGGAGCACACCGCCATGGTCCCTGACGAGATGGAGCTCATAAAGAAAGAGCTCATAAACTGCGCCGACGCTCTGGGAATCGCCCTCATACTCACCACCGGCGGCACCGGCTTCTCCCCAAGGGATGTCACCCCCGAGGCCACCATGGCGGTGGTGGAGCGGCCCACTCCCGGCATACCCGAGGCCATGCGGGCCGAGAGCATGAAGATAACCCCCAGGGGCTGCCTGTCCCGCTCTGCGGCGGGGATACGGGGCCGCAGCCTGATAGTGAACCTCCCCGGCAGCAAAAAGGCGGCGGAGGAAAACCTTCTGGCGGTGATAGCCCCCCTGGCCCACGGCCTGGAGATGCTCCAGGGCGAGGGCAGCGCAAACTGTGCCAGGGAGGAAAAGTGAAGCGCCGGGGGAACATAGCCGAGGGAGCGCAATAGCACAGGCCCGGGCCGCCGAGTATCTCGGCGGCCCGGGCCTGCTGTTTACCCTTAAGTTCATCTGAGCTCCTGCTCACTGACGCACTGGTCTTTGATGCGGCCTACCAGATATTGAAGGGCGTCCACCACGTGGGGGCGGATGTCGCCGCCGATGAGCACCAGCATGATATCGTCGCCCACGCTGAGTTCTCCCTCGTTGAGCCAGACCCGGATATAGAATATGCCTTCCATCTCACGGGCGGCGGCTATGGCGGCTTCCAGCTTCTCCCTGTCATAGGAGAAGAGCATGCCGGTGATGGGCCGGGTGCTGCCCTCCAGCCCCCGCACCAGGGCCTTGGGGCTGCGGCGCACCACACCGTTGTGAAAGAGATACATGCCCACCTGGGGGGCGCTCTCCTGCTCCTTGGCCTCTTTCAGCCAGGCGTCCATAGAGGGGGCTGCTTTGCTCATAAGACCCTTCCTCCCTTTCTCTGCGTTTTTCTGCTGCCACTATACACCCTGAAGGGGAAAAAGAAAAGAAGAAAAGTGTTGAAAGAGGACGGCGGCTGTGCTATAATCCCTCATATGTCGGACGGTCCGTGAAACACGGACAGCGGCAAATTGAATATTGGCTGTAAAGCGGTGGACGAGCCTCTTTCCAGAACCTGCCCGGGTACGGCTGCTGTCGTGCCGGGACTTTCCCTGTCTGGATCCGGCCGTCTATTTTTTTATCTTTTTGGAGGAAGTAAAATGAAAAAAACCTTGTCGATCCTGCTGGTGCTGGCAATGATGGCCGCCCTGCTTTCCGGCTGCTCCGGCTCCACTGCCGCCGGGACCGAGACTCCCGCAGCCCAGACCACCGAAACTCCGGCGGAAACCGGGGAGACCGGGGAGAGCGCCCAGGCCCTCATCGTGGACACCAAGATACTCTACGAGGCCGACGACAGCATGCTCAACACCTATACCCTCATTGCCGTTGACCCTGAGGCTCCCTTCACCGACGCCGACGGCAACGCCGTCAGCGACGTGGCGGTGAACACCGCCGGGGCGGACGCTCTCATCCACTGGATGCTGAGCCGGGAGGCCCTGGACCTGGCCGCGGGCTATGGCGTGGAGGAATACGGGGAGAGCCTCTTCTACCTGCTGGAAGACGCCCCGGTGTATGAGGGCGAGATAGCCGCCGCCACGGAGGAGACCCGGACCATACGCCTGTCCACCACCACCTCCGTCAACGACTCCGGCCTGCTGGGCTACCTGCTGCCGGTGTTCCAGGAGGAGTACGGCTATACTGTTGAGGTCCAGTCCGCCGGTACCGGCAAGGCCATAGCCGCCGCCCAGTACGGCAACGCCGACCTTATCCTTGTCCACTCCAAGTCCCAGGAGGAGGACTTTGTGGAGGCCGGATACGCCCGCATCGTGGATGGCTTTGATGCAGAGCGCCTCTCCTTTATCTACAATTACTTTGTGCTCTGCGGACCCTCCGCCGACCCCGCCGGAGCTGCCGCCTGCCCCAGCGTGCTGGACGCCTTTGCGGCCATAGCCCAGGGCAAGTACACTTTCATCTCCCGGGGCGACGGCTCCGGGACCCACACCAAGGAGCTGTCCCTGTGGCCTGAGGACCTGGGCATCACCGCCGAGCCCGAATCCTTTGCCGACTATACCGACTGGTATATCTCCGCCAACGCCGGCATGGGGGCCTGCCTGGTGATGGCCGAGGAGATGGGGGCCTATATCCTCACCGACAAGGCCACCTTCCTGGCCTTTGTGGCCAACGGCGGCCAGGCTTGATTTTACAGCGGAAAGATATTAAAATTTCCCCAGGGGGAGCCCTGCTCCCTCCGGGGATTTTCCATAGTGAGGTGAAATAATGGGAAGCGCAGCGGAAAGGGCCCTGGAGCTGATACTCAGCGGCGACAGGGAACTGTGCAATATACTCTCCGTCACCGCCCGCATGAGCCTTGCCAGCTCCCTTCTGGCCCTGCTTATCGGACTGCCTCTGGGCATCTGGCTGGGCTCCTGCCGCTTTCGGGGCCGGGGTGCTCTGCTGGTGGTGAACCGCACCCTGATGAGCCTGCCGCCGGTGGTCTGCGGCCTGATATTCTATATGCTCTTTTCCGGGGTGGGGCCTTTCAGGCAGTTCAAGCTGCTCTTCACCGTGGAGATAATGGTCCTGGCCCAGGTGACTCTCATCACTCCCATCGTGGTGGGCGCCATGGAGAGCTATGTCTCCTCCATAGCTCCGGCGGTGCGGGAGACCGCCAGGGGCCTGGCCCTGGGGGGCGGAAAAACTCTGCTGCTGCTGATGAACGAGTGTACATACCAGATATGCTCGGCCTATCTGCTGGCCTTTTCCCGGGCCATTGCCGAGGTGGGGGCGGTGTCCATGGTGGGGGGAGCCATAGCCTGGAAGACCAATGTGATGACCACCGCCATCATGCAGTACACCAACCGGGGAGATTTCTCCCTGGGGATAGCTCTGGGAATGATACTTTTGGGGGCCTCGCTGCTGGTGAATTTGGCCATATCTCTGCTGCAAAGGGGGCTGAGCCGATGAAGATTCAGACCTTTACCAAGAGCTATGAGGGCCGCCGGGTGCTGGAAGTGCCGGAGCTTGAGCTGGAAGGCGGAAAGATATACGGCGTCATCGGGGCAAACGGCAGCGGTAAAAGCACCTTTGCAAAGGTGCTTGCCGGGGTCGTCCAGGCGGATATCCCCGGCAGAAAAACGGAGAAGGGCCTGCGCCTGGGCTACATGCCCCAGAAGAACTATGCTTTCCGCATGAGCGTCAGAGAGAACATCTTCCTGGGAAAGCGGGACGAGAAGCGGGCGGCGGAGCTTATGGAGGCCCTGGGCATATCCCATCTGGCGGACAAGCGGGCCCGGCTGCTCTCCGGGGGAGAGACCGCCAGGATGGCCCTGGCCCGGCTGATGATGCAGGACTTCCGGCTGCTGATACTGGACGAGCCCACCGCCGCCATGGATATGGAGAGCAGTCTTCTGGCGGAAAAGCTCATGGGGGACTACTGCCGCCGCAGCGGCTGTGCCTTGGTGCTCATAACCCACAGCCTGCAGCAGGCAGAGCGCATGGCCGATGAGCTGCTGTTTTTCCATGAGGGCAGACTGCTGGAAAGGGGAGAGAAGCGCAGGCTCCTCAGCAGTCCCGCCGGGCCGGAGCTGCGCCGCTTCCTGGATTTCTACGGCAGCGGAGGGAAGGAGGTCCCGGAAAATGCTCAGCCCACACAGCCGGTCAGGAGAGGTGAAGGAAAATGAAAATAAAATACATCTGGCTGTCCCCGGACAGCGCGGGCAAAAGCCGTTTTGCCCTGGGCGGCATCGGAGGCGTGCTGGGCATAAGCGCCCTGGCCCTGCTGCTGGCAGGGGGAGGGACGGTGCTGATGCTGCGCCGGGGCTTGTCGGTGCAGGCTATGGGGCTAGGACTGTGCGTGCTGGTCACGGCGCTGGTGCTCTTTCTGGCTTTTAGGCTGGGCAGGCGCAGGGTGCAGGATGCCACGGTGTTCTTTCTAACGGAGGAGGACCGGCTCTTTGCCCTGGATGCCCGGGAAATGACGGACTACGGCGGAAACACCGTGGATAACCTGCTGGGGGATTTCAGGACCCAGCGGCTTTTAAGAGAGCTGGCCAGGAGGCCGGAGCTGCCCTGCCGGGCCCGGGAGATAGTGGTAGTTGAAAAGCTGAAGGACAGGGGCGGCAGCCTGGCTGCCGTATGCCTGGTACAGAACATGAGTGGCCGCCGTTTCCGGCGCACATATTTCCTGGTCAGAGGGCTGGACAGGGAAGAAGAGCTGATAAGGCAGCTGGAGCGGCGCAGAAACTGGCGGGACGCTCTGGAGGAGCGGGACAGCCGCAGGCCTTTGTATATCCTGCTCAGCACAGCCTGCCTTGCAGCCTTTACGGCTTTGTGTGTCCTGAGCCACCCGGCTGTGAGCCGGCTGCCCCAGAGCATATATTTTCCCTGCCTCCTGGGGGCTTTTATCGCAGCGGGGGTCCTGGTGGGCTTTATAGTCCGGCAGAGCCGGGGGGAGTAAGGACGGCGGAGCGTATCTGCCTGCCTATGCGAAAGGACTAAGGGAGAAGGAGTGTGTTTCATGCAAAAGGTTATACTGTCGGAGCAGATGCCGGAAGTAGCTTCCCACATGGTACCGGAGGCGTTCCGGTATGTAGGAGAGAGCCGGATAGAGAGCTTTGAGGGCTTTGAGACCTTTGACCTGTTCGCCTTTGACTGGTATGACATTCATGGCGATCAGGTATTCCTCTCGAAAGTCATTATCTATATGGATAAAAACAATATATTTTTTATCTGTGGAGACAATGATTCAAAGGAGCACTGCTCAGATATAGTCAGCATGCTGTCCACGGATGCTCCGACAAGCAACGAGCAGCTGCTGTACAGATTCTTTATCCGCCTGTTTTGGGGAGACATGGACTATCTGGACAGCTTTGAAACGAAAATAAACGAGCTGCTTACCGACCTGCTGTCGGGAGAGCTGGATAATGTGCCGGGGGAAGTCACTGCCCAGAGGCGGGAGCTGCTGCGGCTGAAGCGGTATTATGAACAGCTGGACATCATGTTCGATGAAATAGCCATAAATGACAACAGGCTTTTGTCTGCGAAAACCATACGGCGGCTGACGGCTCTGGGGGCCAGGACAGACCGTTACCTCAACAAGGTGAATAACCTTCAGGAGCTTGTCAGCCACATACAGGAGACCTATCAGTCCCAGCTGGCCATTCAGCAAAACGACCTGATGAAAATATTTACGGTGGTCACTGCCATCTTTCTGCCCCTTACTCTCATCGTGGGATGGTACGGTATGAACTTTGCATATATGCCGGAACTGAGCTGGAAGTATGGATATCCTCTGGTAATAGCAGTCAGTGCAGGAATAGTTGCAGTGCTCATCTGGTATTTCAAGCATAAAAAATGGCTGTAGCGTTTTGAAGCCAAGGCTTTCATCAGTGGCCGGACCCGGATAGCAGACGAGGCT
>DVHY01000163.1 GCA_018711755.1 Candidatus Limivicinus faecipullorum
ATAGAGCATGGTTTGTAGGAAAATTAAGGCAGCGTCCCGGCGCTCCTGCAACCCTATGCAGGAGCGCCGGGACAATTTTATCCTTTCATCATCGAGTATTGGACGATATTTGTCCCGGGGATGGGGGAGGCGTCCAAAAGCTCAAAGCCCAGGTGCCGGTAGATGGAAACGTTCAGCTCCCTGTGGGTTTCCAGATACAGGGAGCAGCGGTTTGCCTCCAGCTCTTCCAGCGCCGGCCTTATCAGCCGGGAGGCAATGCCCCGGCCCTGGAGCTGGGGGGAGACGGCAAGACAGAGACAATACCAGCTGTGAGCCGTGGCAAAGCGGCTCTTCACAGCCCGGCAGTTTCTTTCATAGTTGAGGGACCGAAGGAGCAGCTCCGGGCCGAAGCTGCGGAATAGGCCCAGCCCACCGCCGGCGAGGAAAGAGCCGGTGGGTACGGCCTTAAGCTCCGGGGGAAAAAGTATCAGAAGGCTGTTTATCTCCTCATCCAGGGAGAGAATGAGGCACTTTCCGTAGACCGCTTTCAGGACGCAGAGGAAATATTCCCAATCCCGACTGCCCGCTCCCGTGC
Source organism: Candidatus Limivicinus faecipullorum (assembly GCA_018711755.1). Taxonomy (GTDB): domain Bacteria; phylum Bacillota; class Clostridia; order Oscillospirales; family Oscillospiraceae; genus Limivicinus; species Limivicinus faecipullorum. The sequence continues at coordinate 575 of DVHY01000163.1, forward strand.
CGCCCAGGAGGTAGCGGATGGACGGGTCCCGGGAGAAGGCCGAGGCCATAAGCCTTGCGGCGGCGGGCAGATCAGGTCTGCCCAGACCGTACACTTTGCCGCAAAGGCTTTCAAACATGGGCCAGGGGCAAGAGCTTTCTTTTTTATCGGTCATTTTTTAGCCCTTCCTTGTAAAAAAATAGAGCCGATGAACCGAAATAAAATTTCGGTTCATCGGCTCTGCGGCTCAAATATTGGGTCTGCCCCTGCGATTGACTTTAAGATGCCTTACATCCACCAGCGTCTCCCGCCTGCACTTGGGACAGAAAAGGGGGAGATTGATTATTACCGTGTCCTCCCTTAGCCTCAGCCGGGTCTTGCCTCTGCACAGGGGACACAGCAGCCATGACTGTTTATGCTCCATAGCCGAACCAGCCCCAGGCGTGCCAAAACTCAACATGGCCGGAGGAGGCGACGCACAGGATAAAGCCCGCAGCCAGGCAGAGGGCAAAGATAACTGCGGCGATAATGCAGGCTCTGCGGAGCCGGGGCCGGGACTTTACCGGAGAGTCCGGGCAAACGGCAGGAGAGTCCTTGCCGCTTTTATCCGGCGAAGGGAGCAGCACTCCCCTGTGGAAGCGGCGGAAAGAGCGGATAAGGCGGGAGATAAGCCGGAAGAAAGCAGCCGTACCCACGCCGGCAAGCCAGGTCAGGGCTGCAAAGGCCAGACCGAAAACCAGCGCACAGTGATAGGGCATCTCCGGCATGGTAAAATACTCCAGCCTGCCCAGGTCAAATATCAGGCCCAGTGAAAGCAGCCCAAAGGACAGGACAAAGCAGCCGAGCGTAAGTCCAATGGAATAGAGCAGCAGGCAGAGCAGACCAAAGCCGAAGTCGGCTATACCCAGCCCCACAAGGGCGGCTGCCCTGTGTCCGCCCTTTCCCTTGAGGACGACGGCATCATATTGAGCGGCTATTGCCTCCGGCTCCCCCAGCTTTGCGGCGATCTCCTCCTCCGTATGGCCCTCGGCCAGCTTGAAGGCAAAGTGCTGCCGGTATTCTTCCATAATATCCTCGGCGTCGGCAATGTTCCTGCGCCTCAGCTGGGCCGAGAGTTTTCCAGAAATTCCGATTTATTCATCTGCGTCATCCTCCAACAGTTTCTTCACCGAAGCGGCAAATAAAAGATATTGGGCTCGGTCTGTTTCGTAAGTCTCCCTGCCAAGCCGTGTCAGGGAATAATATTTGCGGGGAGGGCCGCCGCTCTCCTCCTGGAGATAGGTGCTCAGCAGGCCGTCGGCTTTCAGCTTGCGCAGAATGGGATATACCGTGCCGTCGGCGATGTCTATTTTTTGAGACAGGGTTTCCGAGATCTCGTAGCCGTAACGGTCCCGCTTTTTCAGCAGGGCCATTACGCAGAGCTCCAGTACTCCCTTTTTATACTGTATGCCCATAGATACTTTCCTTTCATCAGAGCAGATGTATTGTACACTAGTAGATTATATTCAATAGTTTGGGTTTGTCAATAGCCAAAATCTATTTTTGTTTTAAAATACAGCCCACAGCTCTGCCCCTTGATTTTTTTGCCGCCATGCTATATGGTATAAAAAAAGAAAGACTGCCGCCGGGACGTTGGCGGCGGAAATGGGAGAAGCCATGTCGATAAAACTGATAGCTCTGGACCTGGACGGGACCTTACTCAACGAGGCCAAGGAGATAACGGACCCGGTGCAGGAAGCTCTGCTCTATGCTGCGGCCCGGGGCGTACATATAGTGCCGGTCACCGGCAGACCGTACCTGGGCATACCCAGGCAGCTCATGGACCTGGGCTGCGTGGACTATGCCGTCAGCTCCAACGGGGCCTCCGTCTGGCGGGGGGAGCGGCGGATAATAAGCCACCCCATTGCAATGGAGCTGTGCGGGGAGCTGCTGGAAAAACTCCGGGGGCAGTATCTCTTGGAGGAGCTGTTCATGGACGGGGCCGGATATATTAGCCCCGAGTCCTACAGAAAAGCGGAGAAGCTCCACGCCGGGACACCCTTCTGGGACTACTATAAGGAGAGCCGCCGGGTGGATGAAAGCCTGGAGCGGCGGCTCAGGGAGCGGGAGGACCTGGAGGAGCTGGCGCTCAGGAGCGAGGGCAGGGAACAGGGAGATGCGATAGCCGAAGCCCTGACGGCCTATCCCCAGCTGAAGGCCGCCCGGCCCACGCCCTTTTACACAGAGATAATGTCTGTTGAGGCTGGAAAGGGCAGAGCTCTGGAGGAGCTGGGGGCCGTGCTGGGCCTGGGCCTGGATGAGATAATGGCCCTGGGGGACAGCGACAACGACCGGGAGATGCTCCAGACCGCGGGGGTCTCGGTGGCCATGGGCAACGCCGGAGCGGCCCTGAAGAGGCTGGCCCGCTATGTCACCGAAGACAATGAGCATGACGGCGTGGCCCGGGCAATATACAGGTTCATCCCTTGACAGCCTTTTAGAGGGCATGTTAAAATATTTATATCAAATATCCTCCAGAAGGGAAAACTGGAGCGTAAAACTGAAAAGGAGGCCTAAGGCATGAAAAAGCTGTTCGGATTTGCCGACGAGTACATACGCCGGAGCGATTGGAAAGACCTGGCCCTCATCAAATTCTGTCTCATGTCCATCGGCGTGATGATGGGCATGTATATCCCCAAGGAGAAGAGGAAACTGGCTCTTCCCATAGCGGGGACGGTCTTTGCCATCACCTATGTGCCGCTGATGACCAAGCTGTTCAAAATAATCTTCGGCGGCTCTGAAGAGGAGTGAGCCGGGGGAAAGCGGCCGTACCCCTCTGAAAAGAGAAGAATAGAGACTGCTGTTGCCGGGCTCCGGCGGCGTTCAACGCCGCCGGAGCCTTTGCCTTTGTTCGTGGCGGGCTGCATGGCCGGCAGAAGGGGCCGAATTACGCAGGAGGTTTGACATAGCCTGCATCCCCACTTATAATTGACTTGCATAAAAATATCAAGGCGGAGAAAGGAGCCGGGAAAATGGGGCGTATCATAGGCTGCATTGCAGACGACTTCACCGGCGGCTCGGATGCCGCATCCTTTTTGAAGAAGGGCGGGCTGTCCACCCTGCTGATAAACGGCGACAGCTACAGGGGCTATAGGCCGGGAGAGGATATACGGGCGGTGGTGGTGGCTCTGAAGACAAGGTCCATAGAGCCGGAAGCGGCGGCCGACCAGTCGGAAGCGGCGGCAAAATGGCTTCTGGAGCAGGGGGCGGAGAAGATATACTTCAAGTACTGCTCCACCTTCGATTCCACGCCCCGGGGAAACATCGGCCCTGTCACGGACCGGCTCATGGAGCTGCTGGATGAACCGTATACGCTGCTGTGCCCCTCCCTCCCGGTAAACGGAAGAAAGGTAAAAGGCGGGGTGCTCTATGTAAACGGCGTCCCTCTGGGGGAGAGCTCCATGCGCTTTCACCCGGTGAACCCTATGAGTGAATCCAGAATAGACAAGCTGATGGCCCCCCAGAGCAAATATCCCTGCCTGGTGCCGGAGGGCGGGCTCATAGGTCCCGGTACGGAGACGGTGAAGGATATGCTGTCCCGGGCTGCGGCAGAGGCCGGGCATCTGACGGCGGTGCCGGACTATTACAGCAGCGAGCAGGGGGCAGAACTGGCGGAGAGCTTTGGAGAGTTGCGCCTGCTTACCGGCGGCTCCGGCCTGCTGGAGCACATAGCCCGCCGGGAACGGCGCAAACTGGGCAGCGGCGGCGCCGGAGGGAGCTTCCCAAAGGCGGAGGGCAGACGTCTCATCCTGGCGGGCAGCTGCTCGGCCATGACCCAAAAGCAGGTGGGGGCGTATCTGGCCGCCGGGAAAAAAGCCCTGCGCCTGAAGCCGGAGATGCTCGTCTCGGGGGAGCAGCGTCTGGAAGACCTGGCCTCTGCGCTCCGGGAGTGTGAGGAAGATCTGCTCATATACAGCACAGCCGCACCGGAGGAGATATACCGGGGAGACGGGAGCAAAGATATATCCGCTCTGCTGGAGGGGGCCATGGCCGAATTGGCGGCGGAGGCCCTGGCCGGCGGTATCAGGAAGCTGATAGTGGCGGGAGGGGAGACCTCAGGGGCCGTGACCCGGCGTCTGGGCTATTCCCGCTTCCTTATCGGGGAAGATGCCGCACCCGGAGTGCCGGTGATGTGTCCGGCGGAGCGGCGGGACGTGAACATAGTCCTGAAATCCGGCAACTTTGGGGATGAGGCTTTTTTCATAGACGCGCTGGCCTGAGCCGCCTTTAAAGGGCCGGAGGGGAAATTTAAGGAGGTAGGCTGAATTGAAGTTTGGATGCTGCATAAAAAGAAAGGAAGATGTCTTGACTCTGGCCCGGCTGGGCTATGACTTCTATGAGTACTCTGGCACGGAGATAGGGAGGATGAGCCGGGGGGAGTTTGATGAACTGCTGGCCGTGACGGACAGGGCCAAAATAGCCTGCCTGGGCTTCAACAGCTATTCCCCCGGCAGGCCCGCCATAGTGGGCGAGGCTTTCAGCCGGGAGGAGACGGAGGACTATGCCGGGCTGCTGTGCGCCAGGGGCAGAGAGCTGGGGATATCCAATGTCGGGATAGGCGCCCCGGCGGCCCGCCGTCTGCCGGCGGATTATCCCCGGGAGAAAGCGGACCGGCAGTGCCTGGAGTTTCTCCGAATAACGGCGGCGGAGGCGGCGAGATACGGCCAAAGGCTGCTTTTTGAGGCGGTACACAGCGGTGTGTGCGACTATGGGAACCATACCCGGCAGGCCCTGGAGATAGTGGAGCGGGCGGCTTTGCCCAACCTGGCTCTGGTGCTGGACTTCTACCACATGAAGATGATGGGCGAGGGCCTCTCCGAGGCTGAGGGCGTGGAGCCCTATCTTGGGCACGTGCATGTGAGCACCCGGGAGGAGGGCCTGGGCCGGGGCTTTCCCCACGCCCGGGACGAGGCGGAATACCGGGAGATATTCTCCTGGCTCCGCTGCCATGGCTATAAGGGCACGGTGAGCATAGAGGCGGGGAGCTTTGAGGAAGGGGCGGCTGCCAGCTCCCTGGAGCTGCTGAGGAAGCTGGATGCCGGGATGGGGGAACAGGGCCATGACCGATGAGGAACTCATATTTTTTCAGCGCATGCCGGAGATGCTGCCCGTGTACGAGAAACTGCGGGGGCTGCTGGCGGCGGCCTACCCGGACATGGGGCTGAAGGTCACAAAGACCCAGATATCTCTGAGAAACCGCTATGTCTTTGCCGCCGTGTCCCTGCCCTGGCGGAAGCTGAAGGGCTGGCCGGAAAAATATGTCCTGGTCTCCTTCGGCCTGGGCTGGAAGCTGGAAGACCCGCGGATAATACAGGCCGTGGAGCCATATCCGGGGCGCTGGACCCACCATGTACTGCTGGAAAAGCCGGAGGACGTGGACGGACAGCTTATGGACTGGCTGGACCAGGCCTACGGCTTTTCCATGACAAAGTGAGGGGGAAGGACATGGATAAGGAAAAAGTATACGCCATGAAGTTTTCCGCCGTCTACCCGCTGCTGGTGAACAAGGCCCTGAGAAAGGGCAGAAGCCGGGAAGAAGTGGATAGCCTGACCACCTGGCTCACCGGCTACAGCGCCGGGGATATAGACCGGCTACTTGATTCAGAGCTGACATATGGGGAGTTTTTCAAAGACGCTCCGGCTCTTAACCCGGACTATGTACGCATAAAAGGCAGTATCTGCGGAGTGCGGGTGGAGGAGATAGTTGAGCGGCCGATGCGGGAGATACGCTGCCTGGACAAGCTGGTGGACGAACTGGCAAAAGGTAAGCCTGTGGAAAAAATAATAAAGCGATGAAATCAGCCGGGCCTGCGCAGCAGGCCCGGCTATTGCTATGGCTGCTGTGCGTATCCTGTGTATGCCCCAGCAGGGAAGCCGGGGCATTGTTCTGTACTCTCTCAGAGAGTAACCACAGACTCACAGCAACGGTAATCGGTGTCTATATTATGGGCAATGAAGCGGACCTTGAAATTTCGGGGGCTGCACATGGAACCGGGTTCTTCATCAGCGGCGGACAGGGATTCCGGCACCACGAACTTGATGCATTTTACCAGTATATCCCGGCAGCCGGGGGCATCGTGGGCGGGGATGGCAAAGGTTTTCATACCTCTCTGGTATTCCATGCCGTTATCGTCCACCTCGGTCAGAGTGGCCGCCAGGGCTACGCGCTTGCCGGGGCACACATTTTTTATGGTCACATCCAGCTGGATTATCCGTCCCAAAGACTCCAATTGCACCTCTCCCGCATCTATCAGTACAGAGTCGGCGCAGCCGTCTACACTGATCTCTACGGGTTCGGGGCAGCTTTCGGGATTGACCACAATGTCGCAGTCCACATCCACTTTCGGGTCAGGGAAGATAACTACGTTGCCCTGGTCGTCGGAGTAGCTGATGGATTGGTTGACCGCTTTTGTGCCCGGCTCTTTGGACACATGGCGGATAAAGAATTCCAGCAGAGCGCTTTCACTGCCGCTGACGCCCAGCTCGGATATGGTCCACTTGATGTTGTGGACATCCAGCATCTTGGCTTCGCCTTTGGCCGGAGGCAGGATGCTGGTGATGATAAAGTCGGGACTTACCACTTCATCTATCCTGATGTTGGTGGCGCCGGTCTTGGTAATGTTTGCGGCCAGCTCGGCGAAGAGCTCTTCCAGGTCTGCCGCATCGGGAGTCACCGCCACATGGGTGGCGTCAGGGTCTGTTGCCCAATTGTTCAGAGCCTCTACATTAAGGCCGTCGGCGCCGATGAGACCTATGCAGTATATGATAATGCCCTGGGCCCTGGCCGCGGCGGCTACCGGCGCGGGAGGCGGGCCTATGGTGGTGCTGCCGTCGGTAAACATCACCATGACCTTGGCGTTGCCGGAGGGCGGGGAGAACAGCTCCGTGGCCTTGGCAAAGGCTTGGGCGTGATTTGTGTTGCCTCCGGCGGTTAGAGAATCCACGGCGTTCTTCAGAGCATCCACCGAGGTGATAAGCTGGGCATCTACCCTGGCTTCGGTGGCAAAGCTCACTATGCCTATGCGGCTGCCGCCGCCTATTTGGCCGTCCTTTGAAGAGTCGGTGGCCTCGTCGATTATATCAATAAAGGTTTTGGCACCCTCTTTCATGGCGGCCAGCGGAGCGCCGGCCATGCTGCCGGAGCGGTCCAGTATCAGCACGATATCGGTGGGATTTTCAACGATATCCGGGGCCGCAGTGAGGGCAAGGGTAACCAGCAGAGAGCCGTCGCAGGAAATGCGGTCGACATTTACAAGTTTATTTGAGTTGGTAATACCCATCTGTGTCTTTCTCCTTTCGGGGACATTACCCCAATGCAGGATATGCGCCGGACGGAAAGTATGACACAGACGCGGAAAGAACGGAGCCCCGCCGGAATTTCCGGCGGGGCTCCGTGCAGACTGTCGAAAAACCATAAAATAAATGAAAAACAATAGAGCAGCGGGGGAGCGCGAGG
>DVHY01000164.1 GCA_018711755.1 Candidatus Limivicinus faecipullorum
ATAGACGCCGTGACCTGGCCGGCGGGCATACCCCACCACTCCTGGCAGGTGGTGTCCTGCGGCAAAAGCGGCATAGGCTACAAGGGCATGCTCATGGCCGCCAAGGTTTTGGCCTGCACCGCCATCGAGCTCTTTGAGTGCCCGGACAAGCTGAAGGCCGCCAGGGAGGAATTCCTGCGGCGCTCCGCCTCCGGCTATGTCTGCCCCATAGAGCCCGGCGAACAGCCCAAGGCCATTTAAAAACAAGATGATGTAAAACTTATCCCCGGCAGCCGAAGCTGCCGGGGATACTTATATTCTCAGTCCTGGGGCTTTCTTATAGGCTGATCCTCATGACCCACCAGGTTGCCGTTTTCATCCTTGGCATAGGCATGCCGGTAGCCCTCTTCGTCATACCAGAAGGCCCCGCTGGAAGAGATGGGACCGCCTATGGCGTTGGGGTAGTAGCTGTTCATCTCAATTAGCCTGCCCAGCTCGTCATAGCCGTAGGTCTCATAATATCCGCCGCCGGTGGAGAAGCTTTGTTCCATCCTCACCAGCAGATCCACGGAGTATTCGTATACTATGGTGATAAGCAGCTCCCCGTCCTCCAGGTACTCCTCCTTTATCCGGTGCCTCCCGGCGTCATATTCATACCGTCGCAGTATCTCTGAGGGCTGGCTTCCGGGGGACTCCTGCCAGGTAAGCCAGCTGACAGGGTTGCCCTGGGCCGAATACTCTACAGTGATAATGCGCTGGCCCACGCTGGCATGGTAGTCATGGACGGTGGTGCGCACACCGCCGCCGGGCAGGGGCTCGTAGCCCTCCGCCTCCAGAGGTACGCTGAAGCGCTGGAAAATGCTCTCGCTGTCCATGTAGGCGTACCAGATGCCCCAGGCATAGCAGCGGTTGGAGCCGTCGGCGGCGGTGAGGACAAGGCGGCTGCTGCCGTCTTCAAAGCGGAGATACAGGGGATTGTAGTCATAGACAGAGGCGGGGTCGGCGCTGGAAGAGATATCGTTTTCGCTGAGGCTGAGGGCCAGGGCTTCCAGCTTCTCCGGGTCCGTGAGGATATAGCGGCTGTCCAGCTGCCTCACATATAGCTCCGCCTCCACAAGGCCCTTCACATTCTTCTCCTTATAGGCACCCAGCAGTGTATCAAGATTGGCCAAAAGCTCCTCATCGCTGGGCCGTTGGCTCAGATATTCCGCCGGCTCCATGGGCCAGCTGCGCTGAAATTCTATAAGGGTCCGCCCCTCGTTTTCCGAGCGTATGTTGAAGCTGCGGCAATACTGTTCTCTTGGCTCTATCCCGGAGTCGGGGCTGGGCGTGCCGGTGAAAATGAACCAGCCTGTCATACCGGAGCCCAGCATGTTCCCGCCGTATGACATATCGTCTATCTCCATGTCTGCAAAATAGGATGACAATTTCTCCAAATATGCCGCCTTGAAATTCTCTTTCAGACTTCTGGTATAGGCTTCGTAGTCGGAGTTAATGTCCGGTTCCACGCTGAAGCTGAGGCTGTCGTCTATCCCCGCCATGGGGTCGTCCATGGGGAGGACGGTGAGCCCCGCCGGTGTCTCCTGGGACTGGGGCACGGCGGCAGGCTCCGCCGTTGCTGCCGGGCTCTCCGGGGCGGGGGAGGCTCCTTCACCTGATGTACAGGAGGAGAGCAGAAGGGCGGCCAGGGACAATAGGGCAACAAGTTTTTTTGGCTTCATTTGAATTCACTCCAATCTATACTGTCGGCGCTGCGCTGTATCTCCCACACGTCCAGAGTGTGCATGTTCAGCAGCACCCAGGCGCCGTCCGTCTCATAGAGCACATGGGCGCAGCTGCGCTTCTCCGGACCGTCGCAGGCGCAGTAGACCCGCACTCCGTCCGCCGTGTCATAGCTCCAGATCATGGAGTATTCCGAAAAGGGGGCAAAATACTCCAGCCGGGTGTATAGGGCACCCTTGGGTATATAGTGCAGATTGTAGTCCCCGGCGTCCAGGTACCAGGCGCCGTTGGAATATTCTGTCTGCTGGGCTTCGGTCTTTGAAACGGCGGGGACGAGGCCGTATTTTTCCCGGAGCAGGTCCATCTGGGCGTCGATGTCCTCATAGCCCTCCTGGCCGTAGACCCCGGTGAAGGTGCTGCCGTAAAAGACCTCACGAAACCACAGGGTGAAGTACATGCTGCCCTGAAACTCCGGGCTGCTGTACAGCTCCTCGTAGGCTTCTGCGGCCTCAGGATTGGCCCCGGGGCTGCGGTCCAGGCCCAGTATCTCTCCGGCTATGCCGCCCCTTGAGCACAGGGCGGCGAAGTCTATGCAGTCCGCCGCCCGGCGGGCCAGGGCCTCATCGGCCCCGTTCAGGCTCAGGTTTATATAGACATCCCCGTCGGTAAAGGATATCTCCCAACGCCCGTCCTCCCAGGCGATGATGCCCACATCAAAGCCCCGGGCCGTGAGATATTCCTCCTGAGCAAAGTCCAGGGGCCGGCCGTAGTAGTTATAGGGGTAGATGCTGCCCAGGTATATCCTGTGGAGGGTGAAAAGCAGGGAGCTGTCCTCCACATCCATGCTGCCCTCCAGCTTGAAGGAGCCGTCGGCAAACACATAGCCGCCGGGGTTTTCCAGCATGCCGTCAAAGAAATCCCCGGTGCCTGCCAAAAGGGAGAGTTGCTCCGGGCCTCCCACAAAAATGGAATCCGTGTACAGCGTGAGGCCGTATTCCCGGGAGATGTCCAGGAGCACGTCCAGGGCCTCCCGGTCCGTAATGGAATATATATAGCTTATCCACCGCTCCTCCGACGTCTCAGCAAAGGAGAGGCTCAGGTCCTGCTGGGCATCGGCATGTTCGGCTCTGTAGCCGAACCAGTCCACCGCCGCCTGATATTCGGCGGAGGCCTCGGTGCCGTTGGGCACGATGAGCCTGCCCAGGTCTTCGTCCCGGTGCATCCTGCTTTTCAGAGGCAGGAAGCCGGAGGCGTAGGCGGCGGCTATAAACAGGGCGGAGAGCAGGGCCGCCAGCAGGGCCACCTTTGCCAGCCGTCTCAGCCGGTAGCTCTGCCTCTTTTCCATGACCCGCTCCAGGGTCTCCTGGAGCAGGGATTGGTCTATATCGTTGAAGGCAAGGGCAAAATCCATAGCTCTCATATGAAGCCCTCCTTCCTGAGATATTCGGCCAGCTTCTGCCTGGTACGGAAAAGAGAGGTGTTCACCCGGCTTTTGCTCAGACCCAGACGTTTTGCGGTCTCTCCGCCGGGGAGAAAGAGCCAGTAGCGGCAGATGAAAATGTCCCGCTCTGCCTGGGGAAGGCTGCGCAGGAAGTTCTCTATTGCGGCGCAGAGCTCCTTGAAGTCATAGTCCTTTTCCACGTCGGAGCCGGAGGCAACGCAGCCCTCCAGCTCCTCCAGGGCCAGCGCCGCCTCTCCGCCGCCCCGCTTCAGACTGCTTCGGCTCCTGAGACATTTCAGGCTCAGGTTGCGGACTATGGCCGCAATGAAGGCGCGCAGATACCCGGGGCGTTCCGGGGGCATGCGCTGCCACAAAGTCAGGTATGTATCCGACACGCACTCCTCCGAATCCTCCCGGCTGGAGAGAATGCTGTATGATATGCCCCGGCACATGCCGCCGTATTTTATATCCGTCCGGGCAATCGCCTCCTGGCTGCGCTGCCAGTACAGCTCTATTATCTCAATATCGTCCATAAGCTCCTCCAGAAAAGGCTCTCATATATTAAGTACCCTTTCATCCGACTTTGATTACAGCTTCAAAATTTTTTTGCATAGAAATCGGAGCGTACACTGAAAAATACAAGGGGGATCCGACAGTAAAAGCAGCCCATACCGCAAAGCCCCGGCAGCAGCAGGCAGCCGGGGATGTATTCGGAGCGAAGCCCTGTCGACGCACATGGGGCTGCGTCCCTCTGCGGACGCCGGAGCGGGTAGCGCCGCCTGGGCGCAGCGCAGCAGCCCCGAAACCCATGTATTGCTCAGGCTATCCAACCGTAAAGCTTTGGGCCCAGAGAACAAAAACTCTGGGCCCAACAATATAACTATAACACAGCCATTATTTTTTTTCAAGAGAAGAGCCGTATTGGTAGTTAAAATTGTAGAGTTGGATAATTTTTAAGCATGTATTTCAGTTATCATGACTCTTGATTATCTGCCTCTGCTTTGCTATATTATAACCAGAAAGGATGGTCGGCAATAGAGCCGGG
>DVHY01000165.1 GCA_018711755.1 Candidatus Limivicinus faecipullorum
TAGCCTCGTACTCTTCCTCCACGGAAAAGCTCGAGGCAAAAGTGTCTCCCAGCTCCTCGAAAACCAGGTCCACCGCGCCCCCGCCCTTCTTCTTCGCATAGCTGCTTCTCAGCCGCATTAGGCTCAGCTTCCGCACGACCGCCGCCAGCCAGGCTTTCAGCCGCAAAGGGCGCTGGGGCGGCATGCTGTTCCAGGCGGCCATGTATGTATCCGCCACGCACTCCTCACTGTCTCTGGGGTCGGAGACTATGTTCAGGCTTATGCTTCGGCACAGCCTGCCGTATTTCATATCCGTCTGGGCAATGGCCTCCTGATCCCGCAGCCAATACAGGTCTATAATTTTACAGTCGTCCATATTAACCTCCTGTGAGCGCTCTCATCTGTATAGTTGCGGTTTCGGTCCTTTAGATTACAGGGGCTGAAAAAAATCCCCGGGGCCATTGTATCACGGTCCCGGGGAAAGGTATTCTGTTTTTTACGCCGGGGCTTCAGCTCTCTATCAGGCCCTGTTCCACCAGGAACTCATGGGCCACCTCAGCCGGGTTCCGGCCCAGGCTGTCCACCTCATAGTTCAGCTCCCGCATCACCTCGTCGGACAGTACACTGCACAGCAGCTCCAACACCGGCTGCAGTTCCGGGTATTTGTCCAGAGTCTCCTGGCGCACCAGAGGCACGGCATAGTAGGGCACGAAAAAGCTCTGGTCATCCACCAGGGTGCCCAGTTCATAGGTCTTCAAAAGCCCGTCAGTGGAGAAGGCGGTGATGATATCCGTCTCGTAATTCGTCACGGCGGAGTAGCGCATGCCGCCGTCCAGCACCCTTATGTCCGAAAAGCTCAGGTCATAGGCTTTTTCCAGGCCCAGCCAGCCGTCCTCCCTGTTGGAGAACTCCGGCGTCGGGGAGAACATCAGCTCGTCCCCCAGACCCTTCAGGTCGCTTATGCACTCTATGCCATATTCTTCCATAACATCCGGCATCATGGCAAGCACATAGGTGTTGTTGAAATTCAGCTCTCGCAGCACGGCAATATCAAACTGCTCAGCCATCTGCTCTCTTACAGTCTGATACACATATTCACGGTCGGACACGGCCTCGTTGTTCAGCATGCTCACAAAGGCGGTGCCGGTGTAATCTATGTACAGGTCGATATCCCCGCTCTTGATCGCCTCAAAGCAGATCTGAGTGCCGCCAAGGTTGATGCGCCTGTCCACCTTGATGTCGGTGTTGCCTTCAATCAAGTCGGAGACCATATAGCCCAAGACCTGCTGCTCGGTGTAGTTTTTGGAACCCACGCTGATGACCTTCTCCTCTCTGCTGAAGGCATTGACGGCCATGGCGCCCAGAGACACCACCAGCACCAATGCCACGGCGGCAAAGGCTATGCGACGGCTGCGGCGCAGGCGCATATTGGTGTTCTTGTCCAGCTTTACGCTGCCCAGGCGGAAGCTCACCGGGGTGACCAGTTTCTCCACCCGGCCCACCAGGAAATCCATCAGCAGGGCCAGCAGACAGGAGGGTATGGCCCCGGCCAGGATAAGGTTGTTGTTCAGGGTCTGGATGCCGGAATATATCAGGTAGCCCAGGCCCCCGGCCCCCACAAAGGCCGCAATAGTCACCAGGCCCACCGCATTGACCGAGGCAATGCGTATGCCCGCCATTATCACCGGCAGCGCCAGGGGGAAGCGCACCTGCCACAGCACCTGGAGCTTTGTCATGCCCATGCCCTTGGCCGCCTCCAGCACATCGGCGCTGATGCCTTTGAGGCCGGTATATGTATTTTTCAGTATGGGCAGCAGCGCATAGAGCACCACAATAAAGATGGTGGGCAGACTGCCTATGCCCAGCAGGGGTATGAGGAAGCCGAAGAAGGCCAGGCTGGGCACCGCCTGCACCACATTGGCCACCCCTATCACCGGCTTGTTCAGATGCTTGACGCTGGCTATCAGCAGCCCCAGAGGCACGCCTATCGCCACGGCGCAGGCCACAGCCAGCAGCGTCAGCTCCACATGCCCCACCAGAGCCTGGATTATCTGGTCCTGGCGGTATACCACATATTCAAAGAAATTCATGCTGCCGCCCTCCTTATGCGTCGATAAATCTGGCCCCCAGCGTGGTCACAAGGCTGCTGGTGGTTATCACTCCCGCCAGCTCTCTGTCCTGTCCCAGTACCGGGATGGCGGATATCTGATTGTCTTTGAGGGTGCGCAGCAGATTCACTATGGAGTCGTCCCTGGAGATGCTTATGCACTGGGTGTCCATGCAGTCTCTCACCAGGGCGTTCTTGTCCTGGGCCTGGCGTATCATGCGGGCGCTTATTATGCCTTTGAGCTGGTGTCTGGAATTGACCACCATGAGGCTGTCCACCTTGCTCTGGCGCATGACCTCTATGGCCTGGAGCAGGGTATGCTCCCCTCTGGTGGTCACCGGATCGGATATCATTATGTCCCCGGCCTTTATCAGCTCCGGGCTGTTCCATATCCGGTTGCGGCCCACAAATTCGCTGACAAAGCCGTGGGCCGGATTTTTGAGTATCTCCTCGGGAGTGCCGTACTGGAGTATCTTCCCGCCGTTGAGTATGCATATCCTGTCGGCAATTTTTATCGCCTCGTCCATGTCGTGGGTGACAAAGACTATGGTCTTGTGCAGCTGCCCCTGCAGCTCCACCAGCTCATCCTGGAGCTGGGAGCGGGTGATGGGGTCCAGGGCGGAGAAGGGCTCGTCCATGAGTATGATGTCCGGGTCGGTGGCAAAGGCCCGGGCGACGCCTATCCGCTGCTGCTGGCCTCCGGAGAGCTGTATGGGATAGCGGTGGAGAAACTCCTCCGGGTCCATGCCCACCATCTCCATCATGGCCAGGGTCCTGCGCTTAATTTCCTCCGGCGGCATCTTTTTCAGCTTGGGCACTACCTGTATGTTTTCCTCTACGGTCATGTGGGGGAAAAGCCCCGTCTGCTGTATGACGTAGCCGATGTTCCGCCTCAGGCTTATCACATCCTGCTCCATGATATTCACCCCGTCTATGAGGATCTTCCCGGAGCTGGGCTGGATGAGCCTGTTGATCATTTTCAGGGTGGTGGTCTTGCCGCAGCCCGACGGCCCTATCAGCACTACCAGCTCCCCCTTGTTTATGGTCAGGTCCATT
>DVHY01000166.1 GCA_018711755.1 Candidatus Limivicinus faecipullorum
CCCAAAAGACGAAAGCGGTGTCTGAAACAAACAGGGCAAAAGAGTTTCAAAGAGGAACCGCAGGAGTGCTGGAAAGCACCAAAGAGGACGCAACAGGGCTTCCTGAAGGTTCAGACATAGGTTTGGGACCACGATGCCGGGGGTTCAAGTCCCTCCACTCGGACCACGTCGGAGCAAAGTCCGCTTTGCTCCGGCGTTTTCTATTTCACGGGGAATAGAAAACACCATCCGCTCCGCTCCCTTGCTCCTCCTTTCCAAGTCGAAACCCCTTTGTCCGCAAGAGGCGCTCCGCATCCCTAAGGCGGCAAAGGGAAGTCCTTCCGCGCGCATCCAGTCCGCAGAGCCTGGGGACTGGCAAGCGGACTGCCGTTCAAGAGCCTTTTCCTGTGGAAGCCCTTTTGTATCCTGTTTTTATGAGGTAGCGAAACATGAGCATTGTGACCGACAGGCTGATCCTGCGTCCATTTCTGGAAACGGACGCGGCGGATGTCTACGAATACCTGAAAGAGCCCTCCGTGAACTGTTTTGCCTGCATGAGGCTGAACTCCCTTGAAGAGGCCAGGGCGGAGGTGAAAAGGCGCCTGGGCGAGACCGAATACCATTTTGCCATCGCCTTGAAAGACAGCGGCAAGGTGATAGGTGAGATTGAAGCGTATCCTGAGCCGGGAGATCCCCACGGGAGCGGGGATTCCCCCAGGGACACCTTCAGCCCCTGCTGGATGCTGAACGAAAACTATCAGGGCAAAGGTTACGCCTTTGAGGCGGCCCGGGCTTTCTTTGACTATCTCTTCTCTCAGAAGGGCGCAAGGCGCATCTACGCCTATACCGAGGACTACAACCTAGCAAGCCAACGCCTGTGCGAAAAACTGGGCATGCGCCGGGAAGGAGTGTTCCTGGAGTTTATCTCCTTCGTGGCCCAGCCCGACGGCAGCCCCAGATATGAAAACACCGTGCAGTATGCCATTCTGAAAAAGGAGTGGGACCGGCAGGGCTCTCCCGGCCGGATATAGGTCCCGGCATTGGTCAGCCCGGGACGCCCCGCCTCCTATATCCCCGTCTTATATAGCGCCCCTCAGCGCAGACAGCCCCCTCTGGAAATCAGAGAGGGCTGTTCTTTTTATGCAGCGGGTCCAAACCCCGGAATCCCGGGCCCGTCCCGGTCTCTGCCTGTCGGCCCGGAGCTCAGTCCCTAAGCCGATAGCGGCCCCGGCCCGTTTTGATGATCCTCCCCTCCTCGCAGAGCTTCTTCAAGACCCGCTGGAGCTGACGGCGGCTGCAATGGAGGGGCTGGAGGGTCTGGTTCACCGAGCGTATCTCATGGTCCGGCTGGACTCTGCTCAGGAAAAACAGCAGCTTCTCCTCCAGTGTTTGGGCGGCAGCTGTTATCATGGCGGAGAGGGACAGTTTTCCCGCCAGCTGCCTGAGCACAAAGCGCAGGAAAACCGGGTCGTTTTCCAGACAGCCCAGGTTCTCCCGAAAGGGCAGGGCAAGGCAGAGCACCGTCTCTCCCGCCTCGATATAGAACGACTGGTTGCCCGCTCCGCTGAATTCCATATCCCCCAGCAGCGTCCCCGCCGCCGCCTCCGAGATGTAGCGGATGGAACCGTCCTCGGTGAGATTGTAGATGGACACGCTGCCCTTTACAATGATATAAAACCGGCTGAGAGGCTGTAGAGGGTCGTTTATCAGCTCCCCCTTTTCAAATTCCACCAGCTTCATCACAGGTGGCCTCCGGCTGAAATGCTCCCGCTGCCGGGCAAAGAAGCCTTCCAGGCTGCTTTTGTCCGCTATTTCTCTCATATGCCGCACCTCTTTTCTTTTTCTATTGTGCCATATGTCACAAACAGATGCAAGAGGAATACGTATAATAGCCCTTCGTGGAGGTAAGAAATATGGATACTTTTTTTGATACAGAGCATTTATACCGCAGTTATTTCAAGATGGCTTTCCCCGTAGTGCTGGGGCTTGTGGTGACGCTGGTCTACAATCTGGCGGACACCTTTTTCATTGCCCGGACCAATGACACGGACCTTATCGCCGGGGTGTCCCTCTGCGCGCCGGTGTTCACCGCCCTGATGGCCTTCGGAAACATCTACGGCCAGGGTGGCAGTTCCCTGATATCCCGGCTGCTGGGCCGCCAGGACGGGGAGAGCGTGAGGCGTGTCAGCTCCTTCTGCTTTTACATTGCCCTGGCAACCGGCCTTGTGCTGGCGGTGCTCATGACGGCCTTCAACCGTCCGCTGCTGCTTTTGCTGAGGGCTGACGAAGACACGCTGCCCCACGCCTTCCAGTATTACATCGTGCTGGCTGTCTGCGCCCCCATCATGGTGCTCAGCTTCATCCACTCCAGCCTGGTCCGCTGCGAGGGCATGTCCACCGAGTCCATGTTCGGCACCGTCCTGGGTGCGGTCATCAACATCATCCTGGACCCCATCCTCATCTCGGCGGCGGGCATGGGGGCCATGGGCGCCGCCGTGGCGACGGTGATAGGCTATTTTTGCAGCGTGCTGTATTTTCTCCGGCTGCTGCGCAAAAAGAGCCGCTGCCTATCGGTCCGGCCGTCTTTGTGCCGTGTCAGCGGCGGGGAGCTGCGGCAGATATTGGGCGTGGGCGTGACGGCGGCGCTGAGCAATCTCATGCAGAGCCTGTGCGTCATCGTTCTCAACCAGTTCCTTCTGCCCTACGGCAACGACAAGATCGCCGCCATGGGCATAGTGCTGAAAATCAATATGATCGCCCAGCTGGTGCTCACCGGTTTTGCCTTCGGCGGCGTGCCTCTCTTCGGCTACCTGTACGGGGCCCGGCTGCGGGATGAGATGGGTAAGCTGGTCCGATTCTGCCTCGCATTCATCTCCGCCCTCTCCCTTGTGCTGACGGCCCTGCTGTGCCTGTTTGCCTCTCCGCTCATGGGCGCCTTTGTGGAGGACCCCGCCATGATCGCAACGGGTGCGGAAATGCTCCGCTGGCAGGCGGCCTCCACGGTGTTTGCGGGCATAGTGCTGCTGCTTACGGTGCTGTTCCAGGCCATGGGGAAAGTGGGCGCTGCCTTCGTTTTGTCCGTCAGCCGCCAGGGCCTGGTCTTCGTGGCGGCGCTGCTGGTCTGCGTAAAGCTCTTCGCCTACGACGGCGTGCTGATGGGCCAGGCAGCGGCCGACGTGCTCAGCGCCCTCATAGCCCTGGGCCTGCTGGCCTGCTGCAATCCCATGGGGCGAAATTCCCCGGGAAAGCCGGAGCTGTAAGTTGGTTCTCCCATGCGGCAATATATATCACAGCAAAGACGGAGAGGTCAGTACCGGCCTCTCCGTCTCCGTATTTTTCTGTATTCCCGCGCCATGGAAAGGCCTCTATAACACCCCCGGTCCCGCTTTGTTTATTTGTCTCTGTTGTTATAGGCAGCTGTAGATACGCCCAGCAGAGTTCCCAGCATGGCGCAGAGGATGTTGGCCGTTATGCTTATCTTTTCCGGCTCCGGCAGGCCCCACACTGGAGCCAGGCCCACATAGGCGGTGGCCAGAGCCGGAATGGCTATCATGACTATCTTAAGGCTTGTATAGACTTTGTCCGGCAGCTTCATTCTATTCTCCTTTCACCTGAAGTGAGGGCACACGGCCGGTGCCGGAGCTTTGCCCCGTCACGGCTGCACCAGTCCATTATATGCCCTCCGTTGTCCCGGCGCTCTCGGCAGGGCCGCCGGGGCGGCCGGCCTCTTTATCCGGGCCTCCGCCTGTTTTCCGGGGCTCACTCTTGCATATGTGGCAGCGATTGGGTATAATGGTTCAGATTTTAACGGTCGGGAGAGAAGAAGTATGCAGACGTTTTCTGATTTTATCAGCAGCCTTATCAATGGGGTGAGCGGATTTTTGTACGACCCCTGGGTCCCCCTGTTCCTGATAGCGGCGGGCCTCTACTTTACGGTCAGGACCGGCTTTATTCAGCTGCGTCTTTTTGGGGAGTCTCTGCGGGTGGTCTCGGAGAAGCCCAGTGACAGCAGCAGCGTATCCTCCTTTGGGGCCCTCATGGTCTCCACCGCCTCCCGTGTAGGCACCGGCAACATCGTGGGGGTATCCTCCGCCATATGCCTGGGCGGCTACGGAGCAGTGTTCTGGATGTGGGTGACGGCGCTGCTGGGCGGGGCCTCCGCCTATATAGAATCCACCCTGGCCCAGATATACAAGAAGCGGGACGGGAAGGGCGGCAGCTACGGCGGCCCCTCCTATTACATAGAGGCGGGGCTGGGCCAGCGTTGGCTGGGCATCGTCTTTGCCCTGGTGCTCATCTTCACCTATGCCCTGGGCTATAATATGCTGGCCGCCTACAATCTCCAGTCCACCTTTTCCGGCTACAGCTTTTACGGCCGGCACACCCCCCTGCTGCTGGGCGGCATACTGGCCCTGCTCTTTCTCCTGTGCATATTCGGCGGCGCAAAACGCCTGAGCAATGTTACGGCAGTGCTGGTGCCGCTCATGGGCCTCATCTACATTTTTGTCGCCCTGGTGGTCATCGTTATAAACATTGAAAACATCCCCGGGGTCTTTTCAAACATCTTTGCCGGGGCCTTTGACTTCCGGGCCATCTTTGGCGGCTTTGCGGGCTCGGCCATGATGCAGGGCATGAAGCGTGGGCTCTACTCCAATGAGGCGGGCATGGGCTCGGCCCCCAACGCCGCCGCCACCGCCGACGTGTCCCACCCGGTAAAGCAGGGCCTGGTGCAGATGCTCTCCGTCTTTATCGACACTCTGCTCATATGCACCGCCACCGCCCTGATGTGTCTGTCCAGCGGCATCGTGCCGGAGGCAAGTCTGGAGGGCGCGCCCTATGTGCAGCAGTCCATGGCCCTGTCCCTGGGCTCCTTCGGCCCGGTGTTCATCACCATATCCATGTGCCTGTTCGCCTTCACCACTCTCATAGGCAATTACTATTACTGCGAGGGCTGCATCAAATATATTTTCAGGCGCAGCCCCTCCCCCGCTTTCATGCAGCTCTTCCGCCTCATAGCCACGGTGGTGGTGTTCCTGGGAGCTCTGCTCAACGCAAAGCTGGCCTGGGACACCGCAGACCTGTTCCAGGCGATAATGGTCATCATAAACATCCCCGTGATAGTCATACTGGCAAAGCCCGCCCTGGCGGCCCTGGCCGACTACAAAGCCCAGCGCAGGGAGAACAGGGACCCGATCTTCAAAGCCTCCTCCATCGGCCTGAAAGAAAAAACCGACTTCTGGAACTGAATGATTCTTTCCACATGGATAAAAAAGTACAGGGCTCCGGCCCTGTACTTTTTTATATCGTCTTTGTATTTTTCACTTTTCCGTCTCCAGGCTGTCAAAGCCCAGGTGGTAATTGCTGGAACCCTGCTCGCTCCAGTAGTAATAGGAGCCGTTGGTGCCGTGGTTGTAGCAGTGGAACAGCTCCGCCGGCGTCTCCTCGCCGGGGCTGAGGCGCAGTATCTCCTCATCTCCGCAGCTCAGGGACAGCCCTGTCAGGTAGAAATAGCCGCTGTAGGTGACGGCGTCTCCCGTCCAGCTCAGCTTCACCACAGCCAGCTCATAGTCCTCCTCCGGCAGTTCCGCCCGCCCTGTGTATTCCACATAGTAGCAGTCGTTGTAGGCGGTCACGCTTATATCGGCGTCTCCCCAGGCGCTGATGACGGTGTTGCCGTTGCCGCCGGGCCAGACTTTTATGGCGGGGGCCTCATACTCCTTCAGTTCCTGGTTCCCCGCCCCGTCGTAGGCATAGTAGCTGCCGAAGCCAAAGCCCGCGCCCAGGTCCAGCCCGGGCTCCTCCACCTCAGGGCCGAATTCGATGTCCTTGGGTATCACCATGCCGTACTTCAGCTCCGCCTGGGCGCCCGTTCTGCCCTCCATATGCCACCAGCATGTGAGGCCGCCCCAGTTGCGCCAGTCGTGTTCCGGGTTGTGGAGCCCGCCGGTGTCCACCGAACCCAGGAATTCTTCACTCTCCGGCTCATAGCTCTCCCCGGTAAAGTTCACTCCTATGCGCAGGCAGTCCGCCTCCCTCTGCTCACCTATGCTCTCCACCAGGGTCCAGCCCCAAAGCCGTTCATCGGTAAGGTCCAGTGTGAACTGTTCCTCGCCGCTGCGTCCATAGGCGGTGGTGAAATCGAAGTCGCAGGACACTATATCTTTGCCCAGGGAGCTCAGCACCAGATCGTCGGTGTAAAAGCTGCCCTCATATCCCTGGAGGCTCATGTGCAGCCTGGGGCACAGCATGTTCACCCTGATGCTGCCTTCCGTCTCATAGCTCATGTCGGTCCTCAGGTCCAGCTGCCAGCGCTTGCCCTCAGGGCTCCCGGTGAATTTCTCCCCGTCTGCCCCCTCGGCCAGGAGCCTGCCCTCCTCATAGCTGAGTCTGAACAGCGCATCCTCGCAGCTGCGGCTTATTTCCGCCATATCCTCCCCAAAGACGTCCACCGCGCATAAGAGCTCTGCGCCCTGGCCCTCCAGGGCCCTGACCAGGGAGTCCGGCAGCAGCAGCCGAAAGCTCATCTCCAGCTCCGGCCCCAGGGTATACCGAGTATCCGACACCTGGCTCTCCCACTGGAAGCTCAGGCCCAGCTCAGCCCGGCCCTCCTGAAAGGGGGCGCCCAGCGCAAAGTCTGCGCCGTCGTAATCCGGCAGCAGTTCCCTGTCCACCACGGCGTCAAATACCAGACCCTCCCGGTACTCCGTCAGGCGCAGCAGGGCCCGCACCGCCCTGTCCCTGGACAGGGGCCGGTCCAGATGCAGGCTCTGTTCCTTTTCGTCGTACTCGAAAACTCTCTCCCCGCTGACGGCGGAACACACGTCGGGCAGCACCTGCAGGGCTCCCCAGATGTAGTTGCCGCCGTACTCCTCATATACCAGCTCCTCATAATCCGGGAAGAGCGGATAGTCCCAGGACAGCGCCGACCCTGCGGCGTCCCGCAGCTCCTGATCTCCTCCGGCCCAGGGCTCATAGCCCGCCGGCAGCTGCGGTGACTGGCAGCCCATCATTATCCACAGATAGGACAGCAGCAAAAAGCCGTCCTCCACAGCCATAGGCTCACTGGATGCCGAGGCCAGCTCCGTGTGCTCCCCCCACTCCTCCAGGCGGCTTTCGTCCCAGCCTTCCACCCAGCCTGAACAGAGGGCGGTGTATTCCTCAAAGCTGATAGTCTGCTCCATATCCTCCAGCCAGTCCTCCGGCAGCAGGCCTGCTTCCAGAGCCCGGCCCAGTTCATCCTCGGGATCTGCCCCGGCCCCGGCCCCGCCCTCTCCGCCGTCGGCGCAGGCAGCGCCCGCATCAAAGAGGCAGGAACAGCAGAGACAAAGGGCCAGCAGCATTGCAAAGGTCTTTTTCATATTTGTTCTCGCCTTTCATCGAATGAATGATATGCTGGGATTATAACATCCATCCTCCGCCGATTCAACCGTTCTCAGCTCATCCTCAGTCCTTTTACGGCCTTTCTCAGCAGCTGTGCGGTGAGGGCTATTATCGCCGCGTATATCACTGCGCTGGAGACGGCGGACAGGGTAAGCATGCTGCCGCTGTCCCCGGTCTTCGCCTGATTCACCATTATCAGGGTGTTCTGCAGGCTCAGTATGGAGACCAGGGCGTCTATGAAATTTACAGTTATCAGCTCGCCAAGCAGGAGGTCTTCCCCGAAGCGGCGCCGGCGGCAGATATGTATCGAGGCAATGGTGATTTTCCAGGTGGTGTAGGCCGCCATGGCGATGGCGGGTATCAGCCCGATGTACAGCGGCTTTGCCAGCACCACCATCAGGGCTATGGGCAGCATCAGCGCCAGGTCCAGCACCGTCAGCAGCAGGGAGCTTATAAGGCAGCTTCCCTTCCTGTACAGCTCCCGCCTCTGCTCCGTCAGAGTCCCGCTCCGTTTTTCCGTCAAAAGTATGCTGCCCCGTATCGCCGTGAACAGAAGATAAAAGCCTCCTATGCTCATGTGCCACACTGAGAAGTGGCGCAGGCCCAGATACCCGTTGTACAGGGCAAAAGCAGTAGTAAAGCAAAGGGACAGGGCGGCCCCAGTGAGAGTCCGCCAGACATAGTCCTCCCGCCATTTTTTAACGGAGCCCACGGCCCGGTCTTTACAGCTCATATCCGTCTTTGGGCCTGACGCAGGCCAGGATGATCTCTATGACAGTCTCAACTTCGTCGGCGCAGTCCCTGCCCAGCCACTCCTTGACAATGGCAAAGGCTCCCTCCACGTAGTAGGCGATGTAGTAAGGGCGGTGTGGCTCAGGTATCTCAAACCTCTCCATGATAGGCTCCAGAACGTACTGCCGCAGCTTTCTGTACCGTGCATCCGTCTGCATTCCCCCCGGGTTTTTAAAGGCCGCCCGGTAGACTTTTTTATTCTCCTGAATAAAGCGCAGATAGGGCAGCAGATATTCTCTGCTTACCAGCACCAGGTCTTTCCTGTCGGGGCTGTCCATGAGGGCCCGCCGGTCCTGGGGGAAGTAGGAGAGGAAGCGCCGGTCAATGGTCTCCGCCGTCTCATTCACCAAATCGGCAATGGTCTCATAGTGCAGGTAAAAGGTGGAGCGGTTCACCCCCGCCCGCTGGCATATCTCCTTCACTGTGATATATTCCAGCTCCTTTTCCTCCAGCAGCTTAATGAGCGACTCGTTCATCCGCAGGGCAGTATTGAAATATTTGCTCTTGGACCTGTTCATCTGCCGCCCCCCCTCTCTCTGTTATTCCGCCGATTCGCTGATCTCTCTGGCCAGCTGTATTATCTCAAAAGCATATTTTTCCTTGCCGGCGCTCAGGAGCTTTTTGTATATGGGGTAGTTGAGGCCCGCCCCTGCCATGCCCAGCAGGCCCAGAATTATCCCCCCTGCCGCCGCCAGGCCGCCTCCGTCCCCCAGAGCACCCATGGCAAGGCACATTCCCAGCCCCAGCACCAGGGTCATGAGGACGCCGAAGGTATAGGCAAATATGTTTGCCTTGCTCTTGGCCTTCCTGTCCAACTTCCTCAGGGCAAGTACCTTTGACGTGTCCTTGGGCGCATATTCATTGGCAATAGCTTCTGCGTAGATCTTATCCGTGTTCATTGTGATAACTCCTCAAAATAATCGTTCAGCCGCAGCCGACAACAGTATAATACAGCATCATCTGCCAAGGCTGAACAACACGCTTTGGGATTTGTGCTGATTTCAAACTTTCCGCCAATGGAGACGCCCATAACCATCATACCCATTGTATCAAAAAGACGGCTTTAATTACAGTCTCCGGTTCCGTCTGCGGCCCCGGCCACGCAGCCTCCCTTTCCTGCGGGAACCGCCGGACTGCGCTCCTGCCCCCGCATATGCCTTGGCCCCGGCCCCGGCGGAGGTCAAAAAAGTTCCCCGAAGGTCCGGCGTCGATCCTTCAGGGAACTTTGTCATATTGTGTTCAGGCCAGGAGCTGCGCCAGCTCTTTCACTGTCTTGCAGTAATAGCGGCAGTTTTGACGCATGAAGCTCTCTATCTGGGGAATGTCGCTTGCCCAGCCGGCGGCGGCAAAGTCCACGCCGCAGGAGGCAGCCATGTCATAGCCCGGCTTCAGGTCGTCTATCATCAGCAGCTCCTCCGGCTTCAGGTCGAAGCGCTCCATGATGTCCTTCAGGGGAAAGGGATTGGGCTTGCGCTCGTTCAGGGGCCGGCTCCAGCCGTACACTGCATCCGGCTCCGGCAGGGAATTTTCCCTGTAGTCCCTGAGTATGTAATTCTCAAAGGAGTGGGACACCACACAGATGAGGCCTCCCTGAGAGCGCTGGCGCTCCATTATCTCCCTCATCCCCGGATAGGCCTGGGGAATATGCTCCTTCACATAGTCGGTCCAGAACACCACTTCCCTGTCCATATCCTCCTCGGTCATGCCGAATTCCTCCTTGCACATCTGCACAAAGCCGGGGTGGAAATTTTTCAGGAAGTACTCCTCCAGGGAGCAGCGGCGCTCCGGGTAGTGGAGGCTCAAATATTTCACGAAGCAGGGGTAATGTATGGTGGCGGTGCTGTTGACCACGGTGTCGTCGTGGTCAAAGACAAGGCATTTGTATCTCATATAACTTCTCGCAGAATCAAGTTCATCCGTGTTTCTTTTTTTCTTTTTCCAGCACG
>DVHY01000167.1 GCA_018711755.1 Candidatus Limivicinus faecipullorum
AAGGACTCCAAGGGCATCACCGCCTATGTGACCACCCTGCTGGCGGAAAACGATATAAACATACTGGACATCAGCCAGACCCTGATGCAGGAGTATTTTGCCATGATAATGCTGGTGGACCTGGCCGACTGCAAGCTGCCCTTTGACCGGCTGAGCCAGCTGCTCAAGGACAGGGGAGAAGAACGGGGATTGGACATCCACGTGCAGCGGCAGGATATATTTGAGGCCATGCACAGAATCTGAGGGACGATATGAGCTATCTGATAAACAGCAGCGAGATATTACAGACTATAGAGATGATCGACCAGCAGCACCTGGACGTGCGCACCGTCACCATGGGCATCAATCTTTTGGACTGCGCCGACCGGGATATAGAAGTGTGCTGCCGGCGGGTATACGACAAGATATGCACCCTGGCGGACAAGCTGGTGGAAACCGGCTGCGCCATAGAGCGGGAGTTCGGCATACCCATAGTAAATAAGCGCATTTCCGTCAGCCCCATATCCCTGGTGGCTGCCGCCTGCGAGGACGATGACTACGTGCCCCTGGCCAAAACCCTGGACAAGGCGGCCAAGGCTGTGGGGGTAAACTTTATCGGCGGCTTTTCCGCCCTGGCCCACAAGGGCTTTACCAAGAGCGACCTGCGCCTTATAAACTCTATCCCCAGGGCCCTGACAGAGACAGATCTGGTGTGCTCCAGCGTCAACGTAGCCTCCACCCGGGCGGGCATAAACATGGATGCCGTGGCCCTCATGGGCAAAGTCGTGCGGCAGACTGCCGACATCGACCCCATGGGCTGCGCCAAGCTGGTGGTATTTGCCAACGCCGTGGAGGACAACCCCTTCATGGCCGGAGCCTTCCACGGAGTGGGAGAGCCGGAGTGCGTCATCAATGTGGGAGTCTCCGGCCCCGGCGTGGTGGCCCACGCCTTGAAATCCTGCAAGGGAGAGCCCTTTGACGTGGTGGCGGAGACGGTGAAAAAGACCGCCTTCAAGATAACCCGCATGGGCCAGCTGGTGGCCCAGGAGGCCTCCCGCCGCCTGAACGTGCCCTTCGGCGTGGTGGATCTGTCCCTGGCTCCCACCCCGGCGGTGGGGGACAGCGTGGCGGAGATCCTGGAGATAATGGGTCTGGAAAAGTGCGGCGGCCACGGCACCACCGCGGCCCTGGCCCTTCTGAACGACGCCGTGAAAAAAGGCGGAGTCATGGCCTCCAGCCATGTGGGCGGCCTGTCCGGTGCCTTCATCCCCGTGTCCGAGGACGCAGGCATGATATCCGCCGTGGAGTGCGGCGCTCTCAGCATAGACAAGCTGGAGGCCATGACCTGCGTTTGCTCCGTGGGCCTGGATATGATAGCCGTGCCGGGGGACACCCCTGCCGAGGTGATATCCGCCATCATCGCCGACGAAGCGGCCATAGGCATGGTGAACAACAAGACCACCGCCGTGCGCCTCATCCCCGCCAAGGGCAAGACCGTGGGGGACAGGATAGACTTCGGCGGGCTTTTGGGCTCGGCCCCGGTGATGCCCCTGCGCTCCGGCTCCCCGGCGGAGTTCGTGGCCAGAGGCGGCCGCATCCCCGCACCCCTCCACAGTCTGAAGAACTGAGGTATATTGAATATATAGTAATGAATATATAGTAAAAGCACAGGGCCTCGGCCCTGTGCTTTTGCGTTATTTATAAGCTTTCTCAGCCGCCCAGGTAGGCTTTCTTCACCTGGTCGCTGGCGGCCAGCTCCGCGCCGGTACCGCTGAGGGTTATTTTGCCAGTCTCCATGACGTAGGCTCTGTCCGCCACGGACAGGGCCATCTGGGCGTTCTGCTCCACCAGAAGGATGGTGGTGCCGTCCTTGTGGAGCTGCCTGATAATTTCAAATATCTGCTCTACCAGGATGGGGGCAAGACCCATGGAGGGCTCATCCAGCATCAGGAGCTTGGGGTGGCTCATAAGGGCCCGGCCTATGGCCAGCATCTGCTGCTCGCCGCCGGAGAGAGTGCCGGCTATCTGCCGCCGCCGCTCCTTGAGGCGGGGAAACTGCTGGAACACCCGCTCCAGGTCCGAGTCCACCCCGGCTCCCGGCTGGGTGTAGGCGCCCATCTCCAGGTTCTCCTGGACGCTCATCTGCAGAAAGATGCGCCGCCCCTCCGGCACCTGGGCCAAGCCCTTCTCCACTATCTTGTGGCTGGGAGTGATGCTGATGTTCTCGCCGCAGAACTCTATGCTGCCGGTGCGGGAGCGCAGCAGGCCGGATATGGTCTGGAGGGTGGTGGACTTGCCGGCGCCGTTGGCACCGATGAGGGTAACTACCTCGCCCTGGTCCACATGGAAAGAGATGCCCTTTATGGCGTGGATGGCGCCATAGTACACATTTATGTTTTCAACTTTCAGAATCTGTTCCACGGCTCAGGCCTCCTTCTGCTTTCCCAGATATGCCTCGATGACCACGGGGTTGGACTGTATCTCGTCGGGGGTCCCCTTGGCAATGACCTTGCCGAAGTTCAGCACGCAGATGCCCTCGCAGATGCCCATGACCAGGTTCATGTCGTGCTCAATGAGCATAATAGCTATCTGGAAGGTGTCTCTTATCTTGATAATGTTCTCCATGAGCTCGGCGGTCTCCGAGGGGTTCATGCCCGCGGCAGGCTCATCCAGCAGCAGCAGGCTGGGATTGGTGCCCAGGGCCCGGACTATCTCCAGGCGGCGCTGGGCTCCGTAGGGCAGGGAGCCGGCCTTGGCCTCCGCCATGTCCTGCATGTCGAAGATGCTCAGCAGCTCCAGGGCCCGCTCGTGGGCGATGCGCTCCTGCTTCCAGTAGGAGGGCAGGCGCAGAATGCCGCCCACCATGCCGTATTTTATCTGGTTGTGCATGCCCAGCTTTACATTGTCCTCCACGCTCAGGTTGTTGAAGAGACGGATATTCTGAAAGGTGCGGGCCACGCCCAGCTTATTCACCTGGACGGTGCTCATGCCCTTGGTGTCGTAGCCGTCCACCATGATGGTGCCCCGTGTGGGCTGGTAGACCTTGGTGAGAAGATTGAAGACGGTGGTCTTGCCGGCGCCGTTGGGGCCGATGAGACCCGCTATCTCCGTGCGGCCGATGGTGAGGTTGAAGTCGTCCACGGCGGTAAGGCCGCCGAAGTCTATGCCCAGATGCCGTGCCTCCAGCACCGGGGTCTTCCCCAGGTCCCGCTGGGGGATATATGAATCTGAAGGCATGGGAACCAGGGGACTGTCGTTTTTGGATTTAATCCTGGCCATTGACCTTATCTCCTTTCCTGACAGGGATGAGCTTTGCAAAGAGGGACTTCATCTGGGGATTGTTGGTGGCCAGCATCACCAGTATGAGCACCACGGCATAGATGAGCATACGGTAATCGTCAAAGCCCCGGAGAGCTTCCGGCAATATGGTCAGCACCGTGGCGGCGATGATGGAGCCCCAGATGTTGCCCAGGCCTCCCAGCACCACGAACACCAGCACCAGAATGGAGGTGTTGAAGTCAAACTTGGTGGCCACAAGGTTGGAATAGTTCAGGCCGTAGAGGGCTCCGGCGGCCCCGGCCAGGGCGGCGGAGGTGACAAAGGCCATCATCTTGTATTTGGTGATGTTGATGCCCACGCTCTCGGCGGCGATGCGGTTGTCCCGCAGGGCCATGATGGCCCGGCCGGAACGGCTGCGCACCAGGTTCAAAATCACCACCAGGCTTATCATTATGAGGATGAAGCCCGCCGTGAAGGTGGAGATGGTCTGGGTACCTGTGGCGCCCTGGGCGCCCTTTATCAGCACCCGGCCCGCCTCGCTGAGCCCCAGGTCGTTTACGCTCTTTGAGCCGGTGACGTTGAAGACCATATGCAGTCCCGTCTCGTCCACGCCTATGATAAGGCAGTTGATGAGCTCCTTGATTATCTCGCCGAAGGCCAGGGTCACTATTGCCAGATAGTCGCCTCTCAGGCGCAGCACCGGGATGCCCACAAGAGTGCCTGCAATGGCGGCAAATACGGCTCCGACCACCAGGGCGATGGCCAGGCGCAGAGGCTCGGAGGGGATGGCGCCCTGGAGGCTCATGGCCGCCACTACCCCGGAGAAGGCACCCACGCTCATAAAGCCCGCATGGCCCAGGCTCAGCTCGCCCAGGATGCCCACGGTGAGGTTCAGGGACACGGCCATGACTATATAGCAGCAGATGGGGATGAGCTGGCCGGTGAGGGAACGGGTGAGCATGCCCTGGTTCTTAAGGGTATTCATTACAATAAAGACCAGAATGACGCCGATATAGGTGGCAAAGTCGATGACGGTGGTCTTTTTCGGCTTTCTTGTTTTGATGTTCATGCTGCCCACCTCAGACTTTCTCAGGCACATACTTGCCCAGCAGACCTGCGGGACGCACCAGCAGGGTGATGATAAGCACGGCGAAGACTATGGAGTTTGCCAGCTGGGTGGAGATATAGGCCTTGGCCAGGGACTCGATTATCCCCAGCAGCACGCCCCCCAGCAGAGCCCCCGGAATGGAGCCTATGCCCCCGAACACCGCGGCGGTGAAGGCCTTAATGCCGGGCATGGAGCCGGTGGTGGGCATAAGGGAGGTATAGGAGGAGCACAGCAGCACCCCGGCTATGGCGGCCAGGGCGGAGCCGATGGCAAAGGTCATGGAGATGGTGCGGTTGACGTTGATGCCCATGAGCTGGGCGGCGGCCTTGTCCTCGGAGCAGGCCCTCATGGCCTTGCCCATGCGGGTCTTGCCGGTGAAGAGGGTGAGGGCGATCATTATGAGGATGCACATGACTACGGTGAGAATGGACACGTAGGAGATGCTCAGCTGACCCTCAAAGAGCTTTACCGACCCGGCTATGATGGGGGTATAGGCCTTGGGGCTGGCGCCCCAGATGAGCAGGGCGGAATTTTGCAGGAAATAGCTGACGCCGATGGCGGTGATGAGCACCGCCAGGGAGGGGGCGTTACGCAGGGGCTTATAGGCCAGGCCCTCTATCACAACGCCCAGCACCGTGCAGACCACCATGGCCAGAATGACGGCCAGCCACCAGGGCAGGCCCAGGGAGGTCATGGACAGCAGGGAGATATACCCGCCCACCATGATGACGTCGCCATGGGCAAAGTTCAGCATCTTGGCGATGCCGTAGACCATGGTGTAGCCCAGGGCGATAATGGCATAGACGCTGCCCAGGCTGACGCCGCTGACTAGGTATGAGAGAAATTCCATACAGGCTTACCTCATCTTTTTCATCTTTCTCAATATTTTCCCAGGGGGAATGCTGCTTTCTGGAAACGGGCGCAGCTTGTCAAAAGAGCTCTTGAGCTCTTTTGACAAGCTGCGCCGTACTGCCGGTTTCCCGGCAGTACGGCAATGAAAATTCGTAATAGAGCCTCTTACTCTGCGGTGACGTAGACGCCGTTCTCGATGACCACGGCCACGGGCATCTTGCTCACTTCACCGGCAGTGGACCAGGTCATGTCGGTGCCGGTGAGGCCGCTGAAGCTCATGGAGGTGAACTGCTCCACCATGGCGTCGCAGATCTCCTCGGCGCTCATGTCGGGAGTGCAGCCGGCATTCTCCATGGCCTGCTTGATGGCGTAGACACAGTCATAGCCGTCGGCGGCGAACTGGTTGGGGGTCTCACCGTAGCGCTCGTTGTACTCGGCCACGAAGTTCTGGGTCAGCTCATCCTCGGCGGTGGCGGAGAAGGGAGTCAGGACCATGACACCCTCGGCCAGGGAGGTGTCAAAGCCGTCCAGAGTCAGGATGCCGTCCATGCCGTCCACTCCGAAGAAGGTGGGGGCGTAGCCCATGGCGTTGGCCTGGGCCATGATGACGGAAGCGGGCTGATAGTAGATGGGCAGGAACACGGTGTCGGCGCCGGCGGCCTGGGCGGCGGTCAGCTGCACGGAGAAGTCGGTGGCGGTGTCCTCGGTGAAGGTGCCTTCATAGACAACTTCCAGGTTCTGGTTGGCTGCCTCGGCTACGAAGGTATCCCGGATGCCCTGGGAGTAGGCGTCGTCGTTGCGGTAGATGACGGCCACCTTGGCCTCAGGCATGTTGGCGCCCATGTACACGGCAGAGCCGCTGCCCTGGTTGGGGTCGGTAAAGCAGAGCTGGAACATGTTGTCCTTGCCGGCGGTGACGTCGGGGGAGGAGGCGGAGGGAGTCAGAGCAAAGACCCGCTCCTCATAGACCTTGGCGGAGACAGAGATGGCAGAGCCGGTGGTGGTGGGTCCCACCAGGACCTGCATGCCCCAGTCCATCAGGTTGTTGTAGGCGTTGACAGCGGTCTCACCGTCGGCCACGTCGTCTTCAAACTTGTACTCAACGGTGTAGCCGTTGATGCCGCCGGCGGCGTTGATCTCATCCACGGCGATCTGGGCGCCGTTCATGACTGCCAGACCGTAGATGGCGTTGTCGCCGGTGATGGGGCCGATGCCGCCGATGTAGAAGCTGCCGCCTTCGGCGGGGGCTTCGGTCTCGGTGTCAGCGGCGGTCTCGGTGTCGGCGGGGGCTTCGGTGGCGGTGGTGGCGGACTCGGTATTGCTGCCGCAGCCGGCCATCAGGCACATGACCAGGGCCATGACCATTACGAGAGAAATAACTTTTTTCATTTTGTTCTCCTTAAATCATATATTTATACAAAAAATCGGCCCCGACCTTTTTGGTCGGAGCCGATTTGAAGTATACCGGATTCAAATCACTGCGCCGTTTGCCAAGCAGGTCGTATGGAAATGCTGTCGCAAAGTATTATAATTACGCTAAGCAGGCGTATAATTATCAGGTTGAGGACAGCAAAAATGGACACCGCAAATACGGTGTCCAGGCTAAGCAGCAGGGCGGAATTGTCCTTATTGTAAGAGGCGCAGGAAGCGGACGCAGAGGCGGACTCACAGACAGATGCCTTTGAGCCACGGGTATTGAAGCTGTTGAAGAAGCGTTCAAACATGTCTTGCGTCTCCTTTCCTGAGGTTGCCTGCACTTTAGCACTGAAAACCGGCGCTGTCAAGATGTACAAAGAATTTTCACCGTTTTTGACCATATTTATCTGAAGCTGAAAATAATCTTTGTGGAAAGCTACAAAAGTTTTGGATTGACATTTCTTAACATAAAATTTGCGAATATCGGATTCTTTGGCTTTGACCGGACGAGGCACAGGAAAATTGCTCTGCATATATATTGCGAGGACCTGAATTTTTGCTTTTACTTCTATGGGCACATATAAAGCGGGAAAGAAATTTGCCCTATTCTTTCAAAGCCGTCACATTTGGGAAAGCGCCAGGAAAGAAGACGGTGTTATAGTACAGACTGTCGAAAGACGAAAACACACCTTGGAGGCAAAAAGATGACAATACTGGAAACCAGAGATTTAAAGAAGTATTACGGCTCCGGAGAGACCCAGGTGCGGGCCCTGGACGGAGTTGATTTAAAGGTGGAGAGCGGAGAATTTGTGGCTATAGTGGGCACTTCCGGCTCCGGCAAATCCACTCTGCTGCATATGCTGGGCGGGCTGGACAGGCCCAGCTCCGGCTCGGTGTTGGTAAACGGGAGGGAGATATTCTCCCTGAAGGACGAGGAGCTGACCATATTCCGCCGCCGGAAGATAGGCTTTGTCTTCCAGTCCTATAATCTGGTGCCGGTGCTCAGTGTATATGAGAACATCGTCCTGCCGGTGGAGCTGGACGGGAGAAAGCCGGACAGGGACTATATTCATGAGGTGATAAGCACCCTGGGTCTGGAAAAGAAGCTGGACAATCTGCCAAATCAGCTCTCCGGCGGCCAGCAGCAGCGGGTGGCCATTGCCCGGGCATTGGCGGCAAAGCCCGCCATACTCCTGGCCGACGAGCCTACCGGGAACCTGGACTCCAAAACCAGCCAGGACGTGCTCTCCCTTATGAAGGTCACCGGGCAGAAATTCTCCCAGACCATGGTGATGATAACCCACAACGAGGAGATCGCCCAGACAGCCCACCGCATCGTCCGCATCGAGGACGGGCGCATTGTCCGGCAGTGAGGAGGGCGGTGCAATGAAAGTTGACAACGGGAAATGCATAAGGCGTCTGGGCCTCAGAGCCCTGAGAGCCGGCCGCAGCAGGAACATCGTGGCGGTGCTGGCCATAACCCTGACCGCCCTGCTCTTCACTTCCCTTATCACCATTGCCTTGTCCGTAAACGAGGGCATACAGCAGGCGGGCTTTCGCCAGGCCGGGGGCTACGCCCACGGTGGCTTCAAGTACCTCACGGAGGGGCAGTTCGATGAGCTGAAAGAGGACCCGCTTATAAGGGAGTGGGGGCTGCGGCGTTTCTTAGGTATGCCTGAAGATGTGCCTTTTAACAAGGCCCATGTGGAGCTGGGTTATTCCGATGCAAACAATGCCCACTGGATGTACTGCGACCCGGTGGAGGGGCGGCTGCCCAGGGAGGGCAGCAACGAGGCGGCCACGGACACCCGGGTCCTGGAACTGCTGGGAGTGGAGCCCCGGCTGGGGGAGAAGTTCACCATCAGCTTCATCGTGGACGGGAAACAGACCACCCAGAGCTTCACCCTCTGCGGCTGGTGGGAGTATGACGAGGCTGTTACGGCCAGCCATGTCCTGCTGCCGGAGAGCCGTGTGGATGCAGTGCTGGAGGAGCTGGACGTGGTCCCACCGGGACGGGACGGTATGACCGGCGCCTGGAACATGGACGTGATGCTGAAAAGCGGCTCCCGTTCCATTGCCGGGGATATAGCCAAAATTCTTTCCAATCACGGCTATCAGAACGAGAGCCTCAGCGCCGGGGACAACTATATCGCCACCGGGGTGAACTGGGCCTATACCGGGGCGAAGCTGTCGGAGAACCTGGACCCGGTGACGGCGCTGATAGTCCTGGTCATCCTGGCCGTGATACTCCTAACCGGCTACCTCATCATCTACAACGTGTTCCAGATATCCGTGGCCGGAGATATACGGTTTTACGGACTACTAAAAACCATAGGAACCACCCCGAGGCAGCTGAAGCGCATCATCCGCATCCAGGCCCTGAGCCTGTCGGCGGCGGGCATACCCCTGGGGCTGCTGCTGGGCTGGGCAGTGGGAAGCTTGCTTGTGCCGGTGATAGTTTCCCAGCTCAGCGCTGTGGTCACCGTGGTGTCCGTAAGCCCCTGGATATTCGTTTTTTCCGCAGCCTTTGCCTTGGTGACGGTGCTCATATCCTGCCGCCGCCCCGGGCGCATGGCGGCCAGAGTCTCCCCTGTGGAGGCAGTGAGATACACCGAGGGCAGCGTATCAGCCAAAGCCCAGCGCAGAAGCAAGGGCGTGTCCCTTTTCTCCATGGCCTGGGCCAATCTGGGCCGCAGCCGGGGCAAGACCTTCATCACCGTGCTGAGCCTTTCCCTGGCGGTGCTGCTGCTGACCATGACGGTGACTCTCACCGGCAGCTTCGACATGGACAAGTATGTCTCCTACTTCACCGCCAGCGATTTCATAATCGGCAATGCGGGCCAGTTCCAGACCGGCGGAGAACATTTCAACCCGGACATAGCCCTGCCGGAAGAGGCCGTAAGCGCCATACAGGCCCAGGGCGGCATAGAGGATGGAGGGCTCGTCTATGGCCGTACCTCCGCCGTTGAAGAGTTCGTCACCGAGGAATACTACAGAAATATGCACGGTCGCTGGAACACGCCGGAGCAGCTGGACGCCATGATAGCTTTTATGGAGAGGAACGAGGAAGGCCTGCTCAGCGACACCGCCCAGATTTACGGCATGGAGGACTTTGCCTTAGGCTATCTGCAGGTGCTGGAGGGGGATCTGAGCAAGCTGGAGAATACCGACGGGAACTACATTGCGGCGGTATACTCCGATGATGACTACGGCAACATCGAGCCGGACAGTCACTGGGCAAAGCTGGGGGACAAGATAAGTCTGCGATATGTGGAGGAATATGAGTATTACAACGGCCGCACCGGGGAGGTCTACGGCCCCTGGGACAAGGTGCCAGCCAGCGTGGCCCAGGGGGATGATCCTATCGGCTATCGGGCGGTGAAGTACCGGGACGTGGAATACACCGTTGCGGCCCTGGTGGTGGTGCCCAACGCTCTCAGCTACGGCTACTACGGCAGCGACGAATTCGTCATGGGGGCGGAGACCTTCATCCGGGACACCGGCACGGACTGCGTGATGTACTACGCCTTTGACACCCAGGACGATGAGGCCAACGCCGCCATGGAGAGCTTCCTTAAAGACTTCACGGAGAACGCCATGCCGGAGCTGGACTACGAGAGCAAGAGCGGCTATGCCGCCGAGTTTGAAAGTACCAGAAATATGTTCAACCTGCTGGGAGGCAGCCTCAGCTTCATCGTAGGGCTGGTAGGGGTGCTTAACTTTGTAAACGCAATATTCACCGGCATAGCTTCCCGCCGCCGGGAGCTGGCGGTGCTACAGGCCATAGGTATGACCGGCAGGCAGCTCAAGGCCATGCTGGCCGTGGAGGGTCTGCTGTACACCCTTGGCTCGGCAGGGCTGAGCGGAGCCCTCACCTTGCTGACGGCCCCGCTCATATCCCGGTCCCTGGAAAATCTCATGTGGTTTCTCAGCTACCGCTTCCGGCTTTGGCCCATATTTGCCATCCTGCCTTTCTTTGCCCTGCTGGGAATAGTCATCCCCATACTCAGCTACCGCAGCTTCTGCCGTCATTCCACCGTGGAGCGGCTGAGGCAGGAATGAGAAGAAAACCGCCCCATGGGGAACAAACCCATGGGGCGGAGAACTGCCGGTGTGGAAATACATTGAGAACTGAGGTATAATAGCTTCAGTTTATTACATTTGAGAGGTGAAGCCCATGGAGCGGATATTCCTGCTGGAGGACGACGAGGCTTTGGGCCGGGGCATTGCCATGGCTCTGGAGGGGCCTGAACAAAGGGTGATTAGAGCTCTGAGCATGGCGGAGGCGGAAAAAATATTGGCGGCCGAGAGCTTCAATCTGTTGATACTGGATGTCAACCTACCTGACGGCAGCGGCCTGGACCTGCTGCGGCGCATCCGCCGGGGAAGCGCCGTACCGGTGATACTCCTAACCGCCAATGACATGGAGCTGGATGAGGTCACGGGCCTGGAGGCCGGGGCCGACGACTATATAACCAAGCCCTTTTCCCTGGCGGTGCTGAGAGCCAGAGTGGCGGCCCAGCTGCGCCGGGGTGAGCCCAAAGCCCGGGAAAGCCTGGAGCTGGGGCCCTTCACCTTTGACTTTCAGGCCATGGACTTTCGCCGGGAGGGAAAGGCAATAGAGCTTTCAAAAACTGAGCAGCGGCTGCTGCGGGTGCTGGTGGAAAACCGGGGCCGCACCCTGCCCAGGGCCCTGCTGGTGGACAGAGTGTGGACCGACGGGGCGGAATATGTGGATGAAAATGCCCTGTCCGTCACGGTGAAGCGGCTGCGGGGAAAGCTGGAAAAGGACCCGGCAAACCCGGAATATATAAAAACGGTGTACGGCATCGGCTACACCTGGGCGGTGAAGCCATGAGCGGCTATATCTTCGGCGGCGCGGCCCTGCTGCTGGCGGCTTTGTTTGCCCTGCTCAGCCGGCGGCGCAGCGCCCGGATAATGGACAGCCTGGACACAATGCTGACAAAAGCCATGGAGGGCGGCTTTCCGACAGAGAGTTTTGACGAGAGCCGCATGTCCGCCCTGGAGAGCCGCCTGGCCCGGTATCTCTCCGCATCCCAGGTCTCTGCCCTGAATCTTAAAAAGCAGCGGGACCAGATAAACAGTCTGATATCCGATATCTCCCACCAGACGAAGACCCCGGTGGCAAACTTGAAGCTCTACTCCCAGCTTCTGGAGGAGCAGCCCCTCAGCCCTCAGGCCAGGGACTGCGCCAGGGCGATCTCCGCTCAGACGGAGAAGCTGGAGAGCCTCATGGAGGCCCTGGTGAAAAGTTCCCGGCTGGAGACCGGGATGCTGGCCATGCACCCGGAGCGCCAGGCCATAGCTCCCATGCTCCGGCGGGCGGTGGATCAGTATATGCCCAAGGCTGAGGGGAAAGGAATAGAACTGAACCTTACGGCGGCGGAGGGCGAGGCGGTGTTTGACGCCAAGTGGACGGAAGAAGCGGTTTGCAACCTGCTGGACAATGGGGTGAAATACACCCCGGCGGGAGGCAGGGTCACCGTAAGCAGCCGGGATTTTGAAATGTTTTCCCTCATCCAAGTCAGCGACACCGGGCCGGGCATAGCCGAGGAGGAGCAGGCCAGGGTCTTTTCCCGCTTTTACCGGGGCGCTTCCGCCCGGGACAGGGAAGGCGTGGGCCTGGGGCTCTGTCTCACCCGCCAGATAGCCGAGAGGCAAGGGGGATATGTAAAGCTGGACAGCGCCCAGGACCGGGGCTGCCGCTTCTCCCTGTACCTGCCCAGAGAGTGATATGACAGCCCCGGGCTGCGCAGTCAAAGCCTGCGCAGCCCGGGGCTCGTATTTTATTTGGCTTTACCCGGGGAAAGACCTCATGGCTCCTCAGACGGCGCTATCGCCTTGTACACCGTCTCCGCCAGGAGCCGCGCGCCGGGGACGTTGGGGTGGCAGCCGTCCACAAAGAGCTCCTTTTTCCCGAAGAAAGCCCCGTGTACATCCACCAACTCCAGGCCCAGCTCTTCCGCCACCCGGCGGCAGATGGGCACTACCTCATTTTCCAGCACATCCCCCTGGATGGTCCACAGCACCTTTTTCCAGAAGTGGAATACGCTGGGGGGCGTCATCAGCAGCACCCTGGGGCTGCTGCCCAGATCCATATAGCTCCGGGCCAGCTCCGTCAGGGAGCGGGCATAGCTCTCCCTGTTCCAGTTGTTGGGCTTTGAATCGTTGCTGCCCAACATTATCAGCACTATGTCCGGCTGAAAGTCCAGGCTTTTTTTGTAGAGCTTCTCCTCCGTGTAAGGGTAATCCCCGTCCTCGGAGGCGGTGCGGTTGGAAAAGCCGAAGTTTCCCACACAGTAACTCTCGCCCAGCAGCTTTTGCAGGATGCTGGGGTAGCTGTTCCACAGCTGGCCCCGGACGAAGAAGCCATAGGTGATGCTGTCCCCCACGCAGGCCACCCGGGTCTGGCCGGGTTTGGGCCGGGGCAGGATATGCAGCCGGTCCAGCATGCCCATGTACACCGCAAGGGCCAGAACAAGCAGGATTATTACGATTATAACAATTGCAGCCGTCATGTTGTTTCCCCGCCCGTTATCAGCTCAGGACCGAGAAGAACGCTCTCAGCTCGTCCTCGCTGCGCAGCACCTTCTCCGGGGCGCCGTGGAGCATCACGTTGTCAAAGCCGTCGATAAAGCAGCGGGCGTCAGTCTTGTAGCCTATGCAGCGCTTGCCCTTGGCGTAGCAGTAGCCCAGCTCAAAGCAGGCTCCCTCGTCGGGCACCCGGCCGTCAAAGACGAAGAGCACCGCCTCGCACCAGTCCATGTGCTCACAGTCCAGCTTAAAGAGATAGTCCCGCTTGGGCATGCCCTCTATAACGTCCGGCAGCTCCGCCACGCAGCCCCCGTCCCGCTGGGGCAGGAAGGTCTCATGGCCGCAGGAGCGGAGCACGGCGTCTATGCGCTCGTTAAAATCCCTCTCCCCCTGATTGAACAGCGGGGCCGCTATGTATATCTTCATGGCTTTTTACCTCCTGAGCTTATGATGCAGACAGAAATATCCGCAGACAAATTATACCATAAAAAGCCGGCTGTTCAAGACCGGCCTTGCCGGCAAAAGCGGCCTGTCCTGCTCCTCCAAACCGGGGAGCAGGTAATCCGAGCCGGAGAATCTGCGGAGGACTGTAAAGGGCATCATAGCTGTTCCTCCTCAATAAATTAAAATGTAAAGGGATAAAAGTACTGGAAAGATGCCACTGAGCAGTGCTATCCGGAATAAAATATCTCCGGCTTGATGACCAGGCAGTTGTTTAGTTGTTTATAAAATTA
>DVHY01000168.1 GCA_018711755.1 Candidatus Limivicinus faecipullorum
TGCCCCTAAGTTTTAAAGCTGCCGCTTTACATAACATCATCCATGTGGTAGAATAAGCGTGAATCTGAAGTAATAATTAAGAATTGGAGTTGGTTTCGGTGATAACTTATTGCCGCAACTGCGGAGCTAACCTTGAACCCGGAGCCACCAGATGCCGCCGCTGCGGCGCCGAGGTGTCCGAGATGGAAGAAGAAGAGCCCGGCTTCGGCGAAAAGCTGAAGGAAAAGCTGAAGGGCTCCCATGTTCTGCGGAATGTACTGCTGGTGCTGACGGCTTTTCTGCTGCTGCTGGGCGCTGCCGGCATTGCCTCCGCTTTGAACGCCCGCTCAAAGGCCCCGGAGCCGGCGGAAGAGAGCGCAGACGTTTTTCTCTCCTCTCCCTCTCCCAGCCCGGAGCCCAGCCCCGAAGCCTCCCAGGCCCCGGGGAATGAATGGGTGGAGATATATCAGAGCTTCCTGGAGACGGAGCCCGCAGTGAACAGCGCCGTAGTCCAGGATGCGGCGGATTACGGTTTTGAGGGCATAGTCACGGCGGAGCTTTTTGCTCTGGCGGATGTTAACGCCGACGGGGTGCCGGAGCTGCTGCTGGCCCCCAAGCCCCAGAGCCTGCCCGGCTGGAACGTCACCAGCCAGGAGGGCTATGCCGTGGGCAGCTACATAGTCTGCTGCATAAAGGACGGGCGCATCTCCCCGCTGATGTGCGCCAGGTCCGACTATGAATTTTTCCCTCTCACCCTCTCCGTAAACGACAGCTGGCTTCTGGAGCTCAGCCACGGCGATTCCGCCAAGCGCAGCATGCTCTTCCGCTCGCCTCTGAGTCAGAGCAGCAGTCTCAGTCTGGAATACGAGTTTTCCGTAGAGCAGCGCTGCAACAGCAAGGGCGAGTTTTATGACAGCCCCGTGGAGTACTACAGCATCGACGGCAGCAGTGTCTCCAGCCGTGAGTTCATGGAGCTGCTTTTCCCTGAGGGGGCGGACACTCTCAGCTACTTCCCCATATACTTCAAGGAGCTGAGCCCCGGCTGTCTGGATCAGCTGGAGAGCGACTGGGAAAACCGGGAAGTACATCAGCTGAGCCGGGAAGATTTTTCCAGACTTTGGAATATTGCCGGCTCCGGCCAGATAAGCAAGGAGGCAAAAGACCTACTGCCCTATATCGGCGATGCCTACTGTATCTCCGTCACCAACGAGGATCAGGCCTCTGTAATGGTCATCGGCATCGATCCGGCCGAAGGCTGGGACTATGTGCGTTCCCTTGAAGTGCTGTCGGTAAGCGTTGAGGGCGCCGATGCCTGGGTCCATTCCTCCGGCTCGGAGGGGCTTCCGGAGGGCCAGGCTTTCGAGTATGTGGTGGGACTCTCATTCCTGGACGAGATCAACTGGAACTACACCGTGACCGCCCAGATAAAGCTCAGCCTTTATGACGGCTCGGAGCTCACCAAGACCTTCCAGGTCCAGGCCCCCTCCTCCGACGGCGCCGCCGTCGACGACGGGAGCGCCGAGTCCGCGGCCCAGTGAGCCCCCGGCCCCTGTATAAACGCAAGGCAGCCTGCAAGCGGAAACGCTTGCAGGCTGCCTTTTCATGTCCCTCGCTCTCCGGCTCAGTGGCAGTTGAAGTACATCATCGCCGTGCTGTCGGTGAGGACCACGTCGCAGTTCCCGGCGTAGAGGTATTCAAAGCACTCGGTGGTCCCCCCGGCCAGGCGGGTTATCTGGCCCAGGCGCTTTGTCAGTCTCTCGTCGGTATTGAGGGCCTCCATGGCCTCCGTAGTGGAGGGCATCACCATTTTCCTGCCGTTGAGGCGCAGCTTGTTCCACACCGCCGAGCCGTTCCTCGCCGCAAGGATGATGTTGTTCTCTATATAGGGCCCGTACTGGACGTAGAGGCCGTCCTCCACTTCCGCCGGGTCCAGGGCAACGCCGCCCCAGGCGCAGTCTATATTCCCGGAGGACAGCTCCACATAGACGTTCTCCTTTTCTATCTCCTGGAATTTCAGGTCCCAGCCCAGCAGATCCGCCACCTCTCTGGCCAGCTCCGCATCCAGGCCCCAGAATTCGCCGTTGGATATGTAGGCCATGGGGAAGGAGTTTATGTCCATCCCCACGGTAAAGCTGCGTTTCTCCGGCGGCTCCAGCTTCTCCAGAGCGTCGGCCTGTTTCGCGAATTTTATGGCGTTGGAGTCTCCCAGCCACTTTGCGCTGAGCTCCTCCACTTTGCCCTGGGCGGCCAGTACGCTGATAGCCGCCGTCACATAGAAGTAAACCGGGTCGTTGTTTCTGAAGGCCAGGGAGTATTCCTGCTCCACCAGCAGCTGAACTTCTTTAACTCCGTAGCCGAAGCCGCCGCAGGCGCAGAGGCTCCAGGCCATGGCCAGGATCAGCACTATGCAAATGAGTCTCTTCATCTTTCCCTCCGGGACTTTTTCTCTGTATCAGTGGCGGGGGGTGTATTTACCGCCCCGGTCTCTGGGTCCGCTACCTTTCTCCCCTCTCCGGCTGCTGCGTGGGGCGGGGCCTTCGTCCCTCTCCTCAGGCAGCTCCCGGCGCAGGTCTTCCGGCGCAGCCCGGCCGCTGCCCTCCGGCTCCTGTCCGGGGCTCTCTCTACGGTATTCCCCGGCCGTCTCCCGGCGGCGGGCACGCTGGGCCAGACGGCGTTCCTTTTCCCGCCGGGCCTTTTTCCACTTGCTTATCAGTATCGCCCGCACCGTCAGCACTATCGCGGCCAGGACAGCCAGGGCTCCGGCCACCTTCAGCACGGTGCTCGTTATCTCTTTCCGGCGCTGGGCCTGGGCCTCAGCGGCCTGCTGTTCCTCCAGCTGGCGCTGCTGCTCCTCTTCCAGGCGCTGCTGCTCTTCCCGCTGGCGCTGGGCCTCCGCCGCAGCCTCCTCCTGGAGCCGCTGTTCCTCGGCGGCAGCCTGTTCCAGCTGCTGCTGATGGCTCTCCAGCTGCCCGTCCAGCTGCAGGGTGTAGTCCACCAGAATGTCCCCCAGCTGGGAGATGATGGTCTCATACTTGGTGACGTTGCTGGTCATCACCGTGACTATGCAGGGATTGGGAGTGTATATTATTGCGCTGCAGTGGTTGAACCACACCCCCCGGCTGTCCTGAAAACTGCCGTATTTCTGGGCTATCTCGTACTGGTCCTCCAGGGTGGTCTTGTAATACTCCCCCGGCTCGGCCACCAGCAGGCAGTCTATCACATTGGGGAAACGCTCCTGCTCATAGTACAGCGTCTCCATCACCTGGGTCATGTACATGTTGCTGAAGTAGCAGTAGTCCAGATAATCCGGGTCGTAGTCCTCTTCCTTCAGCTGGGCAAACTTCTTGGCATCCTCGCGCCATACGTCGTCCCCGCCCATATAGTCTCTGATTATATGGGCCCAGTCGTTATTGGAGTAGGTGAGGATGAGCTCCTCCACCCGGCTCAGCTTTTCTCCGTGTATCTCCGTGTCCTGAGTCAGCTCGCCGTTGTATTCCTTTTCCGCCACCAGCATCATCAGCGGCACCTTGTACATACTTGCGGGGTAGAACCATTCCTCCCCGTTGTAGTACCAGCTGTCCCCGGTGGCGGTGTAGCAGTAGCCCACGCTGATCTGCTCCGGGTCGATCTCCCACTCCGCCAGGAAGCTCTCCACCTTGGAGGTGAGTACAGTGTCGTCCAGGATGCTGTCCTCATCCACGCCGCTGCTGAGCTTTACCTTTTCCTCGCCGCTTTCCTCTTCCTGGGCGGCAAAGGCCGTCAGCCCGGGCAGCAGCATGGCGCATATCAATACAGTCGCAAGGAATTTGAGAGTTTTGCCCATATCACATCTTCCGTTCAGTCTGGTCCCCTACAGTTCTTTGTAGTGGGGTATGATGTCCTGATAGCTTCCGTCCTTCATAAGGAATCCTCCGGGGATCACTCCCAATTGGGTGAAGCCCAGTTTCGCATACAGCCTCAAGGCGGTGGTATTATTGCTCACCACGGCGTTGAACTGCATGATGCGAAAGCCCAGCTCTTTGGCCGTTTTAAGGCAGTGGAGCACCAGGGCTTCACCCACGCCCCGGCCCCTGGCTCTGGAGGCCACGGCATAACTGGCGTTGCAAATGTGCCCGCAGCGGCCCAGGTTGTTGGGGTGGAGGATATACAGTCCCAGCAGCTCCCCGTTCTCCTCGCAGACCCCCGTGAAGCTCTGGCTGTGAAAGAAGTCCAGGCCGCTTTGGGTGTCCAGCTCCTCCAGCTGGGGGAAGGCCACCCCGTCACGTACGATTTCGTTCCATATCTCCCGGGCCTGCTCTATATCTCTGTCTTCAAACTGTCTTATCGTCATTTTCTCTGCTCTCCATGTCTGAAAGCGGCGGCCCGCCGCAGAGCGGGCCGCCTGCAAATATGCCTGTCTTTGTATGCCGCTTCAGCTGCCGTACTCGCAGATGAAGCCCACGGTGCCGGAGTACCATTCGGGGTAGTCGGCAATGGGGTCGTTGCGGTTGTCGTTATAGCCCCAGCCGTTGTTGTCCCAGAGCATGATATAATCCTCGGCTACCTGGTCGTTTATATCCACATAGGAGGGCTCGCCCTTGGCCCAGACTTCGATGCCGGTCTCGCCGTTTTCCCATACCAGTTCGCCGTCCACCCGGTGGCAGCCTATCCAGATGCGGGGCACGCCCGCCTCCTCGGCCATCTCCACAACGGTGTCGAACTCCTCCTGGCTGTTGATGGTCACCAGGTGTCCGCCCATCTCCTTGCATCTCTCCGCCGCCTCGGTCCAGCTCACGTCCGCCACTATCAGCTCATATTCGTGCTCTCTGGGCGTCTCGCTGGGCTCCGGGGTGGCAGAGGCCTGGGCGGCCGTCTCACCGCTCTCCTCTCCGTCCTCGCTGAAATAGCCGTAAGGGTCGTTGGGATCGGTGGTGTTCTCCGGGGTCATGGTGCCGGCAAAGGGGTCCGGCGTGGGGCTGGGGCTGGAATTGGCCCTGGCCTGGCGGAGGTCCTTGAGCATGGCGTTGAAGATGATGGCCACCACGATAAGGGCGGCGCAGAGCACCAGTATCACCGCCAGAGGCCGGCGGCGGCGTTTTTTCACGTCTTCGGCAATTTTCTTTTCACGTTCCATATTCCTTGTGTATTGGACCGGCGGAGTCCTGACCGTTTGCCGGTTAGGCACTATGGGGGCCAGCTCCGGGTTCTTCTCCTCACTGAGTTTAGGCACGGCAGGACTGCCCTGCTCTTTGAGTTTTCTTGCTATTATCTGGGCCGGGTCGGAAGCTCTGGACCTGGCGGCGGCCTTGGCGTCGGCTATGGGGGTGGAGGGGGCGTAGACCTTTATCTCCTCGCCCTGTTCCTGGGACTGTTCCTCCGCCGGGGCCTCGTCTTCCTTCTCGATGATGCCAACCATCATCCGCTCCAGCTCGCTCAGATCGTCGTCGCTCTTTTTGAATATGGCCTCGGCGGAAGTCTCCCCGCTGAGGTAGAGATTCTTGATGCAGCTGTTCAAAGCGGCCTGCATCTCTCCCAGGCTCTGGAAGCGGTCCTGGGCCTTGAACTTCACGGCCTTCTCCACGATGTCCTTCAGCCGCCGCCCTGTGCCCTTGGGGGCCTTGAAGTCCTCCCCGCCCATACGGCGCAGCTGGGCGTCCTCGCACTCCCCGTCGTAGGGGAGCTTTCCTCCGTTGAGGGCATAGTACATCACCATACCCACGGAGTAGACGTCGGAAGCGGCGGAGGGGCTGCCCCGCCAGTAGAGCTCAGGGGCCAGAAATTCCAGCTCCTGGCCGGACCAGTTCCCGGCAGAGGCCGGGCCGATGCCGATATTTCCATCCTCGTCCACGCTTATATTGTCAGGGTATATACCGCCCCGGCAGCTTTTGCTGCCCACCTCGGCCTCAATGCGGCCGCAGAGCTTTGAGGCGAATTCACACAGGCCCTGCTGGGACATGCCCGTGAGCTTGCTGCCCAGGGCACGGGCCGGGTCAAAGCTGGTAAACGCCATGGGTCTTCCTCCTGTTGTCTTTCTCTTTTACCTTATCTGACATGGTATCACAGGTTCCATGTTATGTCAACGGAAAACCCCCTGTAATACTTATTTTTCCATCTTATCCGACAGCTTGTCTATATCCTTTGCAAAGGCCTCCAGCA
Source organism: Candidatus Limivicinus faecipullorum (assembly GCA_018711755.1). Classification (GTDB taxonomy): domain Bacteria; phylum Bacillota; class Clostridia; order Oscillospirales; family Oscillospiraceae; genus Limivicinus; species Limivicinus faecipullorum. Next base: position 6,115 of record DVHY01000168.1, read on the forward strand.
CCTTGTTGGGGCGGCCTTCCATGGCCTTGGCCACGGCCAGCAGGCGCTCGGCGGCGGCCAGGAGCTTCTCAAAGGCTTTGCTGACGCTGCGCTGTTTGGGAGCGGCTTTCTTGACGGGTCTGGGCTGGGCAATGTACTCCCACTGGCCGGTGAGCAGGTCAAAGCGGGAGCCGCTGTAGGGGGCGGCGGCCCGGTAGCCCAGCTCCTTGTTCAGGCAGTCGGTAAAGGCCTCGGCGCTGTCCGGGTCGCCGTGGTTGACGAACACCAGCTCCGGCTTCTCTTCAAAGCCCTGGAGCCAGGCGATGAGTCCGTCCTTGTCGGCGTGGCCGCTGACGCCGGGCAATACGTCTATGGTGGCGCTGACCTGTATCTCCTCGTTGAAGAGCTTCACGTTCTTCACCCCGTCCACCAGGCTGCGGCCCAGGGTGCCCTCGGACTGGTAGCCCACGAAGAGTATGCAGCACTCGCTGCGCCAGAGATTGTGCTTCAGGTGATGGCGTATACGCCCGGCATCGCACATGCCGCTGGCAGAGATTATCACCTTGGGTGTCTTATCCTCGTTGATGGCCTTGGACTCCTCCTGGCTGACGGTGAGTTCCAGGCCGGGGAAGACTATGGGGTTTATGCCGGAGCGGATGAGCTGCTGCATCTCCTCGTCCACGAACTGGGTGTCGCACTGGAGGAAGACGGTGGTGGCCTCTATGGCCAGGGGGCTGTCCACATAGACGGGGAAATCCCCGTGGCCGGTGACCAGGCCCCGCTCCTTTATCTCCCGGATGAAGTACAGCATCTCCTGGGTGCGGCCCACGGCAAAGGAGGGTATGACCAGGTTGCCCCCCTTGTCCAGGGTGGTCTGGATGCGCCGGGCCAGGGCGGGCACATAGTCTATGCGCTCGCTGCTGTGCTTTCTGTCGCCGTAGGTGGATTCTATCACCAGGTACTGGCTGTCCTTCACATACTGGGGGTCTTTCAGGATGGGCTGGTTCAGGTTGCCCAGGTCTCCGCTGAAGCAGATCTTTCGGGTCTGCCCGTCCTCAGTCAGCCAGACCTCGATGGCGGCGGAGCCCAGCAGATGCCCCACGTCGGTAAAGCGGATGCTGACGCAGTCGTTCACCTGGATAGGCTTGCCGTAGGGGCAGGGTATCATCCGGCTTATGGCCCCCGCCGCATCCTCCAGGTCGTAGAGGGGCTCTATCTCCGGCCCGCCGTTGCGTATGGATTTGCGGCTTTTCCACTCCGCCTCGGACATCTGTATGTTCGCGCTGTCACGGAGCATTATATCGCAGAGGGAGCAGGTGGCGGAGGTGGCGTATATGGAGCCTCTGAAGCCCTCCTTGTACAGCAGAGGCAGCAGGCCCGAGTGGTCGATGTGGGCGTGGGTGAGCAGCACGAAGTCCAGTTCTCCGGCGGCGGCGGGCATGGGCTCGTTTTCAAAAAGGTCTCTGCCCTGCTCCATGCCGCAGTCCACCAGGCCCTTCTTGTCTCCCACCTCTATATAGGTGCGGCTGCCTGTGACCTCATGGGCGGCGCCCAGGAATGTTATCTTCAAATCGGTATCCCCCTTTATGCTATGCTTAT
>DVHY01000169.1 GCA_018711755.1 Candidatus Limivicinus faecipullorum
AGGGGAGCGTATGTTGAAATTCCTGGGAATTGTGCTATACTATATATTTATGAAAACATCATAAATAAGGAGTATGAATCCAAACAATGGCAAAAAAACAGTTTAAGGCCGAGTCCAAGCGGCTCTTGGACTTGATGATCAATTCTATCTACACCAATAAAGAGATCTTCCTGAGAGAGATAATCTCCAACGCCTCCGACGCAATAGACAAGCTGTGCTACCTCTCCCTTACCGACGACCAGGTGGGGCTGAACCGGGAGGACTACAGGATAGAGATAATCCCCGACAAGGAAAAGCGCAGCCTCACCGTGAGGGACAACGGCATCGGCATGACGGCGGAGGAGTGCGAGAACAACCTGGGCGTTATCGCCCGCAGCGGCTCCTTCAAGTTCAAGGATGAGATGGACAGCGAGAAGAGCCAGGCCGAGGATATCTCCATCATCGGCCAGTTCGGCGTGGGCTTCTATTCCGCCTTCATGGTCTCCGACGAGGTAACAGTCATCACCCGGAAATACGGGGAGGAGCAGGGCGTCATGTGGAAGAGCAGCGGCGCCGACGGCTACACCGTCACCCCCTGTGACAAGGAGAGCGTGGGCACCGATGTGATAATGCACATCAAGGCCGACACCGACGAGGAGATATACGGCAGCTATCTGGAAGTCTGGAAGCTGAAGGCCCTGGTGAAGAAGTATTCCGACTACGTGCGCTGGCCCATCAAGATGGACGTGGAGCGCCAGGAACGCTTTGAGACCGGGGAAAAGGACGACGAGGGCAAGCCCAAGTTCGACTACCGCACGGTGACGGAAAACGAGACCATAAACAGCATGGTGCCCATCTGGCAGCGCTCCAAGAGCGAGGTCACCGACGACGACTGCATAGCCTTCTATAAAGAGAAGTACCGGGACAGCAAGGACCCCTGCGCCCTGGTGCGGATAAGCGCCGAGGGCGCCGTGAGCTACAAGGCCCTGCTCTTCGTCCCCGGAGAGGAGCACGAGAACGCCTTCATGGGCGACAACAAGGTGGGCGTCACCCTCTATTCCAACGGCGTCATGATAATGGAAAACTGCGACAAGCTCCTCCACGACTACTTCGACTTTGTCAGGGGCGTCGTGGATTCCCCGGACCTGTCCCTGAATATCTCCCGTGAGCTCCTGCAGCATGACAGGCAGCTGCGCATCATAGGCCAGAACCTGGAAAAGCGCATCAAGGGTGAACTGGAAAAGCTCATGAAGGACGACCGGCCCAAGTACGAGGAATTTTTCAAGAACTTCGGCGTCCATCTCAAGTGCGGAGTCTGCGACGAGTACGGCAGATATAAGGACTTCTTGAGAGACCTGCTGCTCTTCTACACCGACCAGGACAGGCAGCTGAGCCTGAAGGAGTATGTGGAGAACATGCCGGAAAGCCAGAAGCTCATCTATTACGCCAGCTCCGACTCTGTAAAGCACGCCATGAGCCTGCCCCAGTGCGAGCAGGTGCGCAGCCGTGGCTACGAGCTCATCTACCTCACCAGCCCCCTGGACGAGATGGTGCTGGAGAGCCTGAGAGAGCAGGACGGCAAGAGCTTCTGCAATGTGCTCACTGACGACCTGGGCTTTGAGACCGAGGAGGAGAAGAAGGCCGCCGAGGAGCAGAACGTGGAGAACAAGGACTTTCTGGACTTCGTGAAGGAGGCCGTGGGCGAGGACATCGTGAAGGTGCGCCTGTCCAACAAGCTGGGCTCCCAGCCCTGCTGCCTTACCACAGAAGGCGGCATCACCCTGGAGATGGAGAAGTACTTCCGCCATGGCCCCAGCGAGGAGATGCGGAAGATAAAGGCCAACCGGGTCCTGGAGCTCAACCCCCAGCACCATGCTTTCCAGGTGCTGAGGAAGGCCTATGACGAGGATAAGGAGAAGGCGAAGAAGCTCTCCCTGGTGATGGCGCGCCTGGCGGAGATGATATCCGGCGTGGATATCGAGGACCCCGCCGCCTTCGTCTCCCTGGTTGCGGAGATGTTTTGATCAAACTTTAGAGATTTGGAGACGGGCCAATGAGACCTAGGCTGGGAATATACATCCATATACCCTTTTGCGCCAGCAAATGCGGATACTGCGACTTTTACTCCCTGCAAAACTGCGAATACCTTATGCCGGATTACCAGAAGGCCCTGCTGGACCACATAAAGGAGTCCTCCATTTCCATAAGGAACTACGAGGTGGACAGCATATACTTCGGCGGCGGCACCCCCAGCTTTTACGGGGCGGACAGGCTGGCGGACATACTGGACGAGCTGAAGCTCAACGGCAATGTGCGCCTTGACTCGGAGATAACCGTGGAGTGCAACCCCGACAGCATCAGCCCCACGGCTCTGAAGCTGCTGCGGCAGGAGGGCGTCAACCGCCTGTCCATAGGCGTGCAGGCCAGCGACAACAACCTGCTCAAGCTCATTGGCCGCCGCCACAATTTCCAGCAGGCCCAGAAAGCCTATCTGGACGCCAGGAAGGCGGGCTTTGACAATATAAGCGTGGACCTGATGTACGGCCTGCCCAGCCAGACCAAGAACGACTGGGCGGATACCCTGTCCAAAATAGTGGAGATGCACCCGGAGCACATCTCCTGTTACGGACTGAAACTGGAGCCGGGCACGCCCATGTACGAAAACTATATGGGCTCGGCCATACTCCCCGATGACGACGAGCAGGCGGACATGTATTCCTATGCCGCCGAGATGCTGGAGCGTTACGGCTACAAGCAGTATGAGATATCAAATTTTGCCGCTCCGGGGTATGAGTCCCGCCATAATCTCAAATACTGGAATATGGACGACTATATGAGCTTCGGCCCCGGAGCCCACAGCTGCATAGGCAGTGTGCGCTACAGCTATGTGAAGGACCTGAAGGAATATATCTACGGCGTGGACAAGGGCATCAGCGTGGTGGACGAATATGAGGTGCTGGATTCCATGGAAAAGTCTGTGGAGTACCTTATGCTGGGCATGCGCACTTCCCAGGGCATCTCGGAAAACGACTACCGCAGCCGCTGCCAGAGCGACTGGCGGCCTATCCTGAAAGTGCTCCAGGCCTTCAAGGAAAAGGGCTGGACGGAGCTGACGGGGGACCGCTGGCACTTTACCGTGCCGGGCTTTCTCATATCCAACACATTGATAGGCATATTGCTGGAGACCCAGGCCAGCGGCCGGGTCCAGGGCATACCCTGGGTGGCCAGAGCCGACAGGGCTGCAAGCAAGATAAGCCTCCCTAAAGGTGAGGAGGAACTCTTCACCGAGCTGTATAGGCAGAGGATGAACAGTACAGGAGACTGAACGTGAGCTATAACAGAAACTTTTTTGATTCCCTTGAGGGCGGCGGCTCCGGGGATGACTGGAACATCGACGAGCTGGACGAGATACAGCGCATGCTGGAAAGCGACGGCAGCGACATGCCCTTGCCGGAGGAACAGTCGGCGGAGAGCCCGGAGGAACAGCCGGCGGAGACGGCCGGCAAGGCCCGCAGCGGCGGGAAGAAAGCCGGGAAGAGCAAGAGCGCCGGAGGCTCCAAGACGGTAAAGGCCAAAAAGACCGCAGCCAAAAAGGAAAAACCGGCCAAGCCCAGGAAAAAGGACAAGAATAAAAAAGAGGAAGAGCCGGAAGACAGTTTCGGCCAGCTGCCCGCCATAAAGGGCGGCAAGACCAAAAGCCTGAAAGACCCGGAGGAGACGGCGGAGCCGGAGACCGGGGAGAAGGGCAAAAAGAAAAAAACCAAAGAGAAAAGGGAAAAGCCTCCCAAGCCTCCAAAAGACCCGGAAAAAGTTAAGCAGAACAAGATAACCGCCATTGTTTTCCTGGTGATAATCCTGCTTATAGTTCTGGGAGCTACGGTGGGGGGATATATGGTCACCCACAACGGCACCACTCTCCCCAAGGTATATGTGGGGGATATCTTCGTAGGCGGCATGAGCTCCGATGAGGTGAACGCCGTCCTGGAGGAAAACAACTGGGACGAGAGAGTGGACACCGCCCTGCGGGTGAAGCTGCCCGCCAACGTCAGCTTCAAAGTGGACTCCTGCCTATCCGGGGCAAAGCTCAGCCGGGAGCGGGCGGTGGAAGAGGCCATGAGCTACGGCCATGACGGAAACTGGTATGAAAACCTCTACCGCTTCCTGCTCAACCACATCGGCCCCGTGGACATCACCATTGTCGGCCAGAGCATAGACGGGGATTACCTGCGCTCCCGAATAGCCGAGGGCGTGTCCAAGCTGAACAAAGCCACCCAGGACCAGGACTACAAGGTGGACGAAAAGGACGAGGTCCTGCGTATACGCAAGGGAGCGGGCCAGATACAGCTGGATGAAGACGGCCTGTACGACCAGATAGTCAGTGCTTTGAAGGCCGACCTGACGGAGATAAGCTACACCCAGCTGGTGGGCACCATTGAGATGCCGGACTTCCAGGCCATATATGACGAGCTGGCGGTGGAGCCCCAGGACGCCCAGTTCACGGAGACCTTCGACGTTATCTCCGAGGTGAAGGGCTGCTGGTTCGACACCGTGGAGGCGGGAGAGCTGTGGAAAGCGGCCCAGCCCGGCGACATGGTGGAGGTACCGCTGGATATAACTTATCCGGAGACCACCGCCGAGAGCCTGCGCTCCATGCTGTACCGGGACAAGCTGGGCTCTCAGACCACCTATTACACCTGGAGCACCGATAACCGTATAAGCAATATCGAGAAGGTGGCGGAAAAACTCAACGGCCATATCATGATGCCCGGAGAGGTGTTCTCCTATAACGAGTACGTGGGCCAGCGCACCGCCGAGGCGGGCTTCCTGGAGGCCGGCGCCTATGACAACGGCGAGGTGGTGCAGGAGATAGGCGGAGGCATCTGCCAGGTCTCCTCCACTTTGTACTGCGCCATCATGTTTGCCCAGCTGGAGACGGTGGAGCGCACCAACCATTACTTTAAGGTGGACTATTTGGATTACGGCCTGGACGCCACGGTGAGCTGGCCCAGCCCGGACTTCAAATTCAAAAACAGCCGGGACTACCCGGTGAAGATAGTGGCCTACTGCAACGATGAGGACAAGTCCCTGACCATAGAGATCTGGGGCACCGACGTGGACGGCTCCTATGTGGAGCTGAGGACCACCAAGCTGGTAGTCTACGACAGCGTGTATGTGAACACCGCCGTGGGCTACGGCGTCAGCGCCTACAGAACGGTCTACGATGCGGAGGGCAATTTCCTCTATGAGGTTGAGGAGCCCTACGGAATCTATTACCGCCACGACGATGAGATCCAGTGGCCGCCGGAGAAATATGCGGCGGACGCTGCTGCCGGCGGATGAAATAATCAGCATGGAGACAGGAGAAGAGAAAATGGAGAAAAAGACATTCTATATCACAACGCCCATCTATTATCCCTCGGATAAACTGCACATCGGCCACACCTACTGCACCGTGGCTACCGACGCCATCGCCAGGTACAAGCGGCTCTGCGGCTATGACGTGATGTTCCTCACCGGCACCGATGAACACGGCCAGAAGATAGAGGAAAAGGCCAAGGAGGCCGGGGTCAGCCCCAAGGAGTTTGTGGACCGGATAGTCACCGGGGAAAACGGCATCCTGGATTTGTGGAAGCTGATGAACATCTCCAACGACCGCTTCATCCGCACCACCGACGACTACCATGTGGAAGCCGTGCAGCGCATCTTCAAGAAGATGTACGACAAGGGGGATATATACAAGGGGGCTTACAAGGGCAAATACTGCACTCCCTGCGAGAGCTTCTGGACCGAGAGCCAGCTGGTGGACGGCAAGTGCCCCGACTGCGGCAGGGAAGTCCATGATGCCGAGGAGGAGGCCTATTTCTTCCGCCTCTCCAAGTACGCAAAGCCGGTGCAGGAGCTGCTGGAGAGCGGCACTTTCCTGGAGCCCGCCTCCCGGGTCAACGAGATGATAAACAACTTCATAAAGCCCGGCCTGGAGGATCTGTGCGTGTCCCGCACCAGCTTCAGCTGGGGCATACCTGTGGACTTCGACCCGGGCCATGTGGTCTACGTCTGGGTGGACGCCCTCTTCAACTACTGCACCGCACTGGGCCTGCTCAACGACAAGTATGATGATTTTGAGCACTATTGGCCTGCGGATGTGCATGTGGTGGGCAAGGAGATAGTCCGCTTCCACTCCATCATCTGGCCTGCAATGCTCATGAGCATGGAGCTGCCCCTGCCCAAGAAGGTCTACGGCCACGGCTGGCTGGTGATAGACGGAGGCAAGATGAGCAAGTCCAAGGGCAATGTGGTAGACCCCTATGTGCTGGCCGAACGCTTCGGCGTGGATGCCCTGCGCTTCTTCCTGCTGCGCACCTTCCCCTTCGGCTCCGACGGCAATTTCTCCAACGAGCTGCTGATAAGCACCATCAACACCGACCTTGCCAACGACCTGGGCAACCTGGTCTCCCGCACCACCGCCATGGTGGAGAAGTACTTCGGCGGCAAGCTGCCCGCAGAGCGTGAGAGCAACAGCGTGGACGGCGAACTGGTGGAGATGATAAAGGGCGCCAGAGCCAAGTATGAAAAGCAGATGGATGCTCTCCAGCTGCACCTGGCGCTTGAGGATGTTTTCAAGCTCATACAGCGGGCCAACAAGTACATCGACGAGACCGCACCCTGGGTCCTGGCCAAGGACGAGAGCAAGCGGGCAAGGCTTGCCACCGTCATGTATAACCTGCTGGAGGCCCTGCGGGTCTCCCTCATCCTGCTGAGCCCCTTCATGCCGTACAGCTGCGACAAAGCCTTTAAGCAGATCGGCGCAGAGGAGAGCTGCCGAAGCTGGGAGTCCGCCGCAGTTTACGGCGCCCTGCCCGCCGAGGTCAGCGTCACCAAGGGAGAGACTCTCTTCCCCCGCCTGGATATGGCAAAGGAGCTGGAGGCTCTGGAGAAGCTGGAGCATCAGGACCGTCAGGAGCCCAAGACTCCCCCGGTGCTGCCCGACGTGAGCATCGACGACTTCTCCAAGTGCGACATGAGAGTGTGCAAGGTGATAAGCTGCGAGGCCGTGAAGAAGTCCGACAAACTGCTGAAGTTCATGCTGGACGACGGCAGCGGCACCCCCCGGCAGATACTCTCCGGCATCCATAAATTCTACGAGCCGGAGCAGCTGGTGGGCAAGACCGTGGTGGCCATACTGAACCTGCCCAGCCGCAAGATGATGGGCCAGGACTCCAACGGCATGCTGCTGTCCGCCGTGCGTGAGGTGGAGGGCAAGGAGGAGCTGCACCTGCTCATCCTGGATGACTCCGTACCCGCCGGCAGCCGGCTGTGCTGACAAGGCTGAATATCGTGAGTGCATACCCCCGCATATATCATGCGGGGGTATTTTCGTCCCGGATAAAATAATCTGCAAAATATACGGATAAACTGCGTCTATATGGACAGAGACATAAAACGGGGAGGAATAGCAGATGCTTGACAGCCAGATAGTTGAGCTCTACTGGCAGCGGGACGAGGAGGCCATCAGCCAGACGGACATGAAATACGGCAGGCTCTGCCGCGGCATATCCAACAACATACTCCGAGACCTAAGCGACAGCGAGGAGTGCGTCAACGATACCTATCTCCGGGCCTGGAACTCCATGCCCACGGAGCGGCCGGAGCGGCTGCCCGCCTTCCTGGGGAAGATAGTGCGCAACCTCTCCATCTCCCGGCTGAGGCACAGGACCGCGGACAAGCGGGGCGGGGGAGAATATGCCCTGTGTCTGGAGGAACTGAGAGACTGCGCCGGAGGGGCTCAGGAACCGGAAAAGGAGCTGGAGCTGACGGAGCTGACGGAGCATATAGACAAATTCCTGGCGGGACTGAAAGAACAGGAGCGGGATATCTTTGTCAGCCGCTACTGGTACATGGCGCCTGTGGACGAGATAGCGGAGAGGGCGGGCTTCAGCTACAGCAAGACCGCCTCCCTGCTCCACCGCACCAGGAAGAAATTGGAGCTGTATCTTGGAAGGGAGGGCCTTATATGATGGGGGATAAAATCATGGAGGCCATAAACGGTATAAGGGACGAGTATGTGGAGTCCGCCGGAAAGTTCCTGGGACAGATAGAGCCGGAGAGCGGGGCGGGAAGACCCGGAGGCAGGCGCAGAGGCTGGGTGAAGATAGTGCTCATCGCCGCCGTCATTGCATCGTTGCTGTCGCTCCCCGCCTATGCCCTGACGGAGTATCTGCTCAACTCCCCGGAGCAGGCCCAAAAACAGGCCCTGGAGGAGGTAGACCGGCTCAATGAGCTGGGGATAATACAGGTAAATCTGGAGCCGGACCAGGAGGCGACGAAGATATTCAAGACCCAGGGCCAGGAACTGGGGCTGGACTTTTTCCACCGCATCATATATCCAAACTACCATGTGCAGCTCTTTGACGGTAAATACAAGTTTGTAACCCAGCTGGATATGGCCAGCGGAAAACTGCAATTCATAAGCATCACCGCCAAAGCCGATGAAGAAGACCGGGTTTACCAGGAGGAAAACAGCCTGCCCGACGGGAGCAGCCAGACTCTGACCAGGTATGACAATACCGACGACCTGGTCTCCCCGGAACTCACCGTGGGTGAGCTGTGTGCCGCCCTGGCGGAATACTGGGGCTTTGAGGGCTACACTCTCAGCGGCACGGAAAATACAGACTACGGATGGGATACCGAAGCCCCGGCGGAGGACAGTTTGGTGAAGGACATCCTGGACGGGCCGTATATCACCGTGTACTTTGATGGGGATCAGGAGGGCGTGCCCATGTATGTGGAGCTGTACACGGTAAGCGGGGCCACGGTCATGTCCATAGGCACCAACCATCTGGTGGGCTGAGCCGCAGAGGATAACAAATAATAGCAAAACCGGGGTGGTTCACACCGCCCCGGTTTTGCTCAGCTTGTCAAAAAAGTCCTACAGACTTTTTTGACTGCGCTTCTCCCGCCAAGCATTTTGCCAAAGGCAAAATGCTGCTGCGCCCGAAAAGCCTTGTAAAATCAAGGCTTTT
>DVHY01000170.1 GCA_018711755.1 Candidatus Limivicinus faecipullorum
TATATATCGAAAACTCTCTTATTAACTTTACATCATAAGACTAACAGCAGCGGCGAAAAAAGTCAAGTGTGCCTCCTGTACGATTTTGACATTTTTCGCCGCGATTAATTGTAGACATTCACCAATATCAACAGAAAATCAGTTTTCCGTTCTCCATAGAGGCGATACGGGCCAGGGATTCTATACGCAGGCCCTGGGAGCGGAGCAGGTCGCCGCCGCCCTGGAAGACTTTTTCTATGGCAATGCCGGCGCCCACCAGGGTGGCCCCGGACAGCTCCACCAGCTTTTTGAGCCCCACCAGGGCGGCGCCGGTAGCGAGAAAGTCGTCGATGATGAGCACCCGGTCCTCTTTTTTCAGGTACTCTTTGGACACCACCACGGTGTTGGTGTTGCCGTGGGTAAAGGACTCCACCTCCACGGAGTACAGGTCGTTGGAGATGTTTTTGCTTTTGCTCTTTTTGGCGAAGACCAGGGGGCAGCCGAAGACATAGCCCGTCATGGCGGCGATGGCGATGCCGGAGGCCTCGATGGTCAGCACCTTGGTGACCTCTTCCCCGGCGTAGAGCCGTTTCAGATCCAGGGCCATCTCATAGAGAAGGGCGGGGTCTATCTGGTGGTTGAGAAAGCCGTCCACTTTCAGTATCCCTCCCGGCAGCACCCTGCCGTCGGAGAGGATGCGCTGCTGCAAAAGTTCCATGCTCAGTCCTCCAAAAAGAATAGTCGCCTTGATTCTAGCGCAAAAGCCCCGCCTTGGCAAGACGAAAAAAGTCCTTTTCAGGGGATTTTTGTCATATCCTGTAAAATGGCCTGGGCGCAGCGCAGGCCGTCCACGGCGGCGGAGGTGATGCCCCCGGCGTAGCCGGCCCCCTCGCCGCAGGGGTAGAGGCCCTTTACCGAGCTTTGCAGGTCCTCTCCCCGGACGATGCGCACCGGGGAGGAGGAGCGGGTCTCCGGGGCGGTGAGCACCGCCCCGGCATCGTCGAAGCCCCGGAGCTTTTTTCCCAGCTCCGGCAGGGCGGCGGCGAGCACGGAGCATATCCTCTCCGGCAGCACCCGGCGTATATCCCCCCAGAAGACCCCCGGCTCATAGCTGGGCTTCACCTTCCCCGGCCCGGAGCTGGGCTGTCCGGAGAGGAAATCCCCAACCAACTGGGCGGGAGCCCGGTACCCGCCGCTATATTCATAGGCCCGGCGCTCTATCTCCCTCTGCCAATACATGCCGGCGAGGATGTGCCTGGAGGGGAAGTCCTCCGGCCGGAGGGTGACCAGCAGGGCCGAGTTGGCGTTTTCCCCGTCCCGCTGTGAATAGCTCATGCCGTTGGTGACCACGCCCCCCTCCTCGGAGGCGGCGGCGAAGACCTTGCCCCCGGGGCACATGCAGAAGGTGTAGGCGCTGCTGCCGTCGGGGAGATGGACGCTGAGCTTATAGGAGGCGGGGGGCAGCTTGCCTCTGGGGCGGCCGTACTGGGCCAGGTCGATGTCCCTTTGCAGGTGCTCTATGCGCACGCCCATGGAAAAGGGCTTTTGCTCCATGGCTATGCCCTGGGCGCAGAGATTTTCAAAGCTGTCCCTGGCGGAGTGGCCTATGGCCAGGATGAGCCGGGAGCAGTCCAGGCTCTCCCTGCTGCCGCAGCGGCTGTACTCTATGCCGGTGAGATGGCCCTCATGGATAAGCAGCCTTTCAAAACGGGAGCCGAAGCGTATCTCGCCCCCCAGTTCAAGAATCTCCCGGCGGATGTTCCTGACCACATCCACCAGGATGTCGGTGCCCACATGGGGCATTGCGTCGTAGGTGACGCTCTCCGGGGCCCCGTGGCGGTAAAACTCCCGGAGCACCCAGCTCATCCGGGGGTCGTGGGTGCCGGTGTTCAGCTTCCCGTCGGAGAAGGTGCCGGCGCCCCCCTCCCCGAACTGCACGTTGCTCTCCGGGTCCAGGGCTCCGCCCCGGCGGAAGGCGTCCACGTCCTTTTGCCGCCGCTCCACCGGCTGTCCCCGCTCCAGGACTATGGGCCTGGCTCCGGCTCTGGCCAGGGCCAGGGCGGCGAACATCCCCGCCGGGCCGAAGCCCACCACCACCGGGGGGCTGTCCGGCTCCACCCGGGGCAGCTCCAGCTCCGGCGGCTCATAGGGGGAGATGGGGGCGATGTGCCGGTTCCGCTCCAGGTACTTCTCCTCCCCGGGCAGGCTCACGGCCACGGAGCAGACATAGTGTATGTCCGTTTTCTTTCTGGCGTCCAGGGAGCGCTTGACCAGTTTCAGTTCGCCTATCTCCCGGGCGGGACAGCCCAGGACCTTGGCGGCCCGGGGGCCCAGGGCGGAGATGTCCTCCCCCGGCTCCAGGCGCAGAGAACGTATAAGTATCATTTCCCCAGCCTCCCGGCCAGACGGCCGCTGCTCCAGGCCCACTGGAGGTTGTAGCCTCCGCAGTCCCCGTCCACGTCCAAAAGCTCTCCGCAGACGAAGAGCCCGGGCATGAACCAGCTCTCCAGGGTCTCCGGGTCGAAGCCGGCGGTCCTTATGCCCCCGGCGGTGACCTGGGCCTTGTCGAAGCCCTCGGTGCCCAGGAGCTTCAGCCGGAAATCCGTCGCTGCCCGGGCCGCGCTCTCCAGCCGGATGTCGCTTAGCCGAGCCAGAGCCGTCTCCTGGGGGATGGCGGCGTATTTCACCAGCATCCGGCCCAGGCGGTTGTGGAGCATGCCGGTGAAGAGCTCTGAGGCGGGCAGCCGGGGGAAGGTCTCCCGGCGGCGCAGCAGCAGAGCTGCCAGCTCCTCCGGGCTGAGGGCACGGAAGAAGTTTATGGAAAGCTCTCCCCCCTCACCGAGCCGGGCGGCGCTGCGGGAGATGTCGAAAGCCGCCGGGCCGGAGACGCCGTTTTCCGTGAACTGTATCTCCCCCAGGCCCCGGCAGAGGACTTCCCCTCCGGCCAGGAGCTTCAGCTCCCCGTCGGCACGGATGCCCTTCAGGGCCCTGGGGTATTCCGGGGCGGTGAGCAGCTGCACCAGGGCCGGGCGCAGGGCGGTGCGCTTGTGGCCCAGGGGCTTTAAAAGCTCGTAGCCGTCCATGACGCCGCCCAGCCTGGCCCCGGCGGCCCCGCCGCAGGCGACTATAACATAGTCCGCCTCCAGCCGCCCCTCATCGGTGATGACGGCGTAGCCCTTTTCCCGGCGCTCAATGGCCCGGGCGGGGCAGGAGCAGCGCAGCTCCACCCCGTATTTGTCCAGGGCGAAGCGCAGCAGGTCCGCCACGCTGTTGGCGGAGTCGGAGAGGGGGTAGACCCGTCCGCCCTCTTCGGTGACGGTGAGCAGGCCCAGGCCGTGGAAAAAGTCCAGGGCCTGGGCGGGAGTGAACTTGCTGAGGGCGGGGGCGGCGAAGCCCTCCTGTTCCCCATGATAGTTTTCAAGGGAGGCTCCGGTATTGGTGAGATTGCAGCGGCCGTTGCCGGTGGCCAGGAGCTTGCGGGCTATGCGCTGCTGCCGCTCCAAAAGGATGACCCGGCGGCTCCCCGCCTCCGCCGCGGTGATGGCGGCCATGAGGCCGGAGGCCCCGCCGCCTATGACTATGACAGTTTCCATGCATCAACCTCTGTGGAGAATATCGTGGGCTACGGGGGTGTAGAACAGGCGGTTCACTTTCTCCACGTCCCCGGTCTGGGCCAGTATCCACATCATCTTGGCGTAGACCGCCTCGGTGGTCATGTCGAAGCCCTCCAGCACGTAGGGGTTGCCCTTCAGGCTGTGGCCAACGGAGTAGACGGACAGGTCGGAGCCCTCGTTCTGCACCTGGGTGGTGACCACGATGAACTTGCCCTGGGCGGTGTGCCGCTCCACCAGCTCCAGGAGGCGGCTGTCCTCATAGGAGGGCAGGCCCCCCACGCCGAAGCACTCGATGATGAGGGCCTTGTTCCGGCTGAGGAGGAAGTCCAGCAGCTCCGGCTCGGTGCCGGGCACCATCTTCACCAGGGCCACCTTCTCCTCCAGCTCATGGAAGAAGCGGGGGTGGCGGCGGTAGCGGGGGCTGATATAGCACATGAGCCGGTGGTCCTGGAGTATGGCCAGGTCCGGGTAGTTGATGCTGGAAAAGGCGGCGAAGCTCTTGGAGCAGGTCTTTCTGGCCCGGGTGCCCAGGATGACCCGGCCGCTGAACACGATGTCCACCCCGGCCAGCTCCTCTGAGCAGGCGCAGACGAAGGCGTCGGTGAGGTTCAGCTTGGAGTCGGTGGAGTCGTAGTTGATGGGCTTTTGGGCGCCGGTCATGATAATGGGCTTGTCCGCGTCCTGGACCATGTAGCTGAGAGCGGCGGCGGTGTAGGCCATGGTGTCGGTGCCGTGGCTGATGACGAAGCCGTCGTAGAGCTGGTAGTTCAGCTCCAGGGCCCGGGAGATGGCGCACCAGTGCCGGGGGGTGATGTTGGTGGAGTCGATATTGAAAAGGGAGAGGCATTCCACCTGGCACAGCTCCCTGATGGCGGGCACATAGCTGAGCAGCTGGGCCGGGCGCAGCTCCGGGGTCAGGCCCTCCGGCGTCATCTCCGAGGCGATGGTGCCCCCGGTGCCCAGCATGAGAATCTTTTTCATGGTCTGCCTCCCTTGTTTTTCTGCGCAAAGCGCATTTTTTTACTGAGTTATTATATCAGTCCCGGCGGAGTTTATCAATAAGGGGCCGCCGGCAAAAGCAAAGGCCGGGCGCAGCCCGGCCGGAGAAGATATGGGATTTGGATAAAGACCGCCGGCAATGGGTGGAGAGCCCCGGCGGAGGCTCATCTCTCGAAAGCGGTCAGCCCGCATTCGTAGGGGTGGTCGTAGTACAGGGCTTCCCGGCCCTCCGGCCGGTAGCACAGGAGCTTTGCAATTATCAACATATCGCCCCCGCCGGCCAGGACCATGGTCACCGCCAGGACCAGCAGGAAGGGCCGGGCCAGGGCGATGGCGGCGGCGGAGAGGACAAGGCTCAGCACCAGAGTGGGCATGGCTCCGCCCAGGATGTACTGGCCCTTGGTGAGGGGTTCGGAGCAGCTGCAGTAGGGGGTGAGAGCTTTCCATATCACGCCGAAGGCTATGGAGCCGAAGCCCCTGGAGCAAAAGCGGCTCCAGGTGAGGCCGTGGATGAACTCGTGTACTGCTGTCAGGAGGAAAAAGACGGGGAAGAACACCAGCCACCAGAGCGAGCTCAGCTGAAAGCTGCCCTGGGGATTTACCAGAAAATAAATGACCGTTATGGCAATGGCAAAAGGCAGACTCAACAGAAGGGAGAGTGTGTTGGCCGCCAGCAGACCCACTGTGAGCTCCCGTTTCCTGTAGCCGGCCTGCTCCATCTCCTGACAAAGCCGTTCATAGGCTTCCTTCCTCTTCAGCTCCGCCGGGCTCAGCTTCCGCTCTTTTCCCTTCATTGCATGCTCTCCTCCATCCGAATTAACTGTGCCGTGGATTATATCATGCCGTCCCGGCAAAAGTAAAGATATCGGGGCGGGATTTAAGAATAATTAAGGGGATGCCGCCTTTCATGGCCTGAAAAGTTCGTCCACCGTCAGCCCCAGCTCCCCGGCCAAGGCAAAGGCCAGGGCCAGGGTGGGGTCGTACTTGTTGTTCTCTATGGCGTTCACCGTCTGCCGGGTGACGGAGCAGCGTTTTGCCAGTTCCTCCTGGGAAAGGCCCAGCTCCTTTCGCCGCTCTCTTATGCAGTTTTCCATCTCAGCCCCCCAGCTTCCGCTTGAAATAGAGGCTGAAACAAAAATACATCGTGGCCGTCACGGTGAGGTGGATAAAGGGGTTTATCAGATCCACGCTGCCGGTGACAAAGCCCCTCACTATCTCGATGACCAGCATGCCCACCAGGCCCATAAGGGTCCAGGTGCTGGCCTTCCACACCACCATCTGCCGCCGCTCGTCCCCCGGCCGGAGCAGGGATATCAGCATGGCGATGTCCAGAACTATCATGGCGCAGAGCCACAGAATAAACAGCAGCGTCAAAAACATGGCGTCCTCCTTTGACAGAAAAAATGTAAAAAACTTTTGACATCCTCAGCATATAACAGGAGGGCAAAACTGTCAAGAGTTTTTTACATTTTTCCCGGAGGAAAATTTTGCCCGGTCTCTGCCGGGGCGGCCCTGGGGGAACCGGGAGCTTCCCGCCGGGCGGGCCCCGGACGCATTGACGAAAGGGGGAAAAAGGGGTATAATACAATGTATTTTTCTGCCGAGGAGCAAGCATGAATAAGAAAAGCCTGATAGCCTTTGCCGCCACGGCGGCAGCGGTGATAATAATAGCCCTGGCGGCGGCGCTGCTGCCGGGCGGGGGCGAGGGGGCGCCGGAGCAGCCGGCGGCCACGGCCCGGCCCACGGCCAGCCCCAGCCCGGACCCGGAGGAACTGAGCCGGGGAGCGGGCCAGGTGGTGATAAGCGAATTTATGGAGAAGAACCGGAGCACCCTGCGGGACGAGGACGGGGACTTCTCCGACTGGATAGAGCTTTGGAACCGGAGCGATGAGGCGGTGGACATCTCCGGCTGGAATCTTTCCGACCGGGAAAATCAGCTGGGCTGGACCCTGCCGGAAATGAGCCTCCAGCCGGGAGAGCGGATAGTTATCTTCGCCTCCGGCAAGGACCGGCAGGGGGCTGAGCTGCACACCGGCTTCAGCCTCTCCGGGGACGAGGGGGTCTGGCTGCGCAATGAGTACGGCTACCTCTGTTCCTCCGCCCTTTGCGCCGACTGCGATGGGGACGTATCCATGGCTCTGGGGGACGATGGCAGCTATGGGCAGAGCCTGTACCCCACGCCGGGCTATGAGAACACGGCGGCGGGCTGGGAGAGCTTCCAGCAGAGCCTGAGCTGTGAAAGCCCCCTTATAATAAACGAGGCTCAGGTGTATAACCTGAACCTTGCCCCGGTGAACAAGGAGTACTACGACTGGGTGGAGCTGAAAAACAACAGCGGCGCCGCCCTGCTCCTCTCGGACTATTACATATCCGACGACAGGGACGACTATCTCCGATACCGTCTGCCGGAGGTGGAGCTGGGCCCCGGGGAGTTCATCCTCCTATACTGCACTTCCGAGGCCCTGCCGGAGGGCTATTACGCCGCCGGCTTTGAGCTGAACTCGGAAAACGAGCAGCTGTACCTGGCCACGGCGGAGGGAGAGCTGCTGGACAGCGTCTCCCTGAAGGACATCCCCTATCTGGGCAGCTTCGGCCGCATGGCCGGGGAGAACGGCTGGTTCTACTTCTCCAGCCCCAGCCCCGGCAGTGAAAACAGCGGCGGGCAGCGCCGGGTGGCGGAAAAGCCTCTGAGCCTGACGGCGGACGGGGTGTATAACGGTATAGAGGGCATGTATGTGGAGCTCAGTGCCTCCGGCAGCATACGCTATACCCTGGACGGCTCGGCCCCCACGGCGGAGAGCCCGGAGTATACCGGACCCATTTACATAGACAAGACCACGGTGATAAGGGCGGTAAACTTTGAGGAAGGCGCTCTGCCCAGCCGGGCAATGAGCCTGAGCTATATAATAAACGAGAACCACAGCCTGCCGGTGCTGAGCCTGCTGACGGACAGCCCAGCGGAGTTTGACACCATGTATAACGCCAAGCAGAAGGGCGTGGAGCTGCCCGCCAGCCTGTCCCTTTACGAGGAGGACGGCAGCTTCACCATAGGCTGCGGGGTGTCCATGCACGGGGAGACCAGCCTGGTGCTGCCGAAGAAGAACATGTCCGTGCGCTTCCGTGGGGCCTACGGCCAGAGCACGCTGAACTACGACATCTATGACGGGGGCGTGACGGAGTTTACAAATCTTCTGCTGCGCTCGGGGCAGGACTTCCCCATATCCATTATAAGAAACGAGCTGAGCCAGGAGCTGTGCGCCCAGGCTACGGACAAGGTGATAAACCAGCGCAGCATCTACTGCATACTGTACATAAACGGGGAGTACTCCGGCATCTACACTCTGAAGGAGAAGGCCAACGAGCAGCTCTACGCGGGCATAGCCGGGGTGAGCCGGGACAGCGTGGAGGTGCTGGAGGCAAACGTGTCCCAGGGCTCGGATTTTTTCCATGAAGTGGTGGAGTTCTGCCGCTTCAACGACATGAGCCAGGAGGAGAACTACAGTCACTTCTGCCACATGTTCGATATAGACAGCGTCATCGACTGGCTGATACTGGAGGGCTACTGCGCCAATACGGACCTGACTTCCGGCAATGTGCGCTACTGCCGCTCCACGGAGAACGACGGGAAATGGCGGCTGATGTTCTACGACCTGGACGCCAGCTTTTCCACGCCCGCCAGCGTGTTCATGAACGTGCTCAGCGAATACGCCCAGCAGAACCGGCAGTTTGCCAGCTTCATGGTGCCCCTGATGGATAATGGGGAATTCAAGGACCGCTTCCTCAGCCGGGCGGCGGAGCTGATGGGGAGCGTGCTGACGGTGGAGAACGTGATGGGGGAGATAGACCGGCTCTGCGCCATAGTCGCCCCGGAGGTGGAGCGGGACTATGCCCGCTTCGGGGGTACGGCGGCGGACTGGGAGTGGTCGGTGGAGCAGCTGAAGGCGGTGCTCATCGACTACGACTGGCAGCAGCTGAATATAGACAATCTCTGCGAGCTCTTTGACCTGAGCTCAGAGGAGCGGGAACATTATTTCGGAGAGATAGACGGACGGCAATGAACGAGACGCAGCTGAGCTTCAAGCGTTATGAAAAGAAATATCTGCTGTCCCGGGAAAAGTACGGGCAGCTGTGGCGGGGGCTGGAGCCCCGGCTGGAGCCGGACCGCTTTTTTGAGAGCACGGTGCTGAGCCTGTACTACGACTGGGACGATTTCCGCCTGATACGCAGCTCCATCGAGCAGCCGGTGTACAAGGAAAAGCTGCGCCTGCGCAGCTACAACGTGCCCGGGGCGGAGGACCAGGTCTTTGTGGAGCTGAAGAAGAAGTACAAGGGCATAGTGTATAAGCGCCGGGTCCGGATGCGGGAGCGGGAAGCGGAGGAGTATCTGGCGGGAGGGGGGAGCCCCCTGGCCGCCGACCAGATAAGCCGGGAGATAGACTGGTTTTTAAAGACCAACCCGGTGCGGCCCAAGGTGCTCATCGCCTGTGACCGCCGGGCCTATGTGGGCCGGGAGGAGCCGGGGCTGCGGCTGACCTTTGACAGCTCCATCCGCTGGCGGGACACCCAGCTGAGCCTCACCGCCGGGGACTTCGGCCGGGAGCTTTTGGAGGAGGGGCAGGTGCTCATGGAGATAAAGATGCCGGAGTCGGCCCCCCTGTGGCTGGCGGAGCTGCTCAGCAGCCTGGAGATCTTCCCCCGGAGCTTTTCCAAATACGGCCAGTGCTATAAAAACGAACTGATAGAAAAATACTTTGACGGAGTGATGGTAATTGCTTAACCAACTGATAACCGACAGCGTGATAAACGGCGTGATCACCCTGCCCAGCTTTTTCATCTGCGTGCTGACGGCTCTGGCCCTGGGCTTGCTGACGGCCCTGGTCTTCACCGCCTACAGCTACCATACCGGCTCCCTGGCCATATCCCTGGCCCTGCTGCCCCCGGTGGTGGCGGTGGTCATCATGCTGGTCAACGGCAACGTGGGGGCGGGCCTGGCGGTGGCGGGCACCTTCGCTCTGGTGCGCTTTCGCAGCGTCCCCGGCTCCGCCCGGGAGATAACGGGGCTGTTCATGTCCGTGGCCCTGGGCCTGGCCTGCGGCATGGGTTATGTGGGCCTGGCGGCGCTGTTTTTCCTTGTGATGGCCGCCGCGGTGCTGATTCTGGGCCGCCTCCGCTTCGGGGAGGGGAGCCGCGCTAACCGGCAGCTGAAGATAACCATCCCGGAGAACCTGGATTACGAGACCCTTTTTGACGACCTGTTTGAGAAATACACTCTCAGCCACGAGCTGGTGCGGGTGAAGACCAGCAACATGGGCACCCTCTACGAGCTGTGCTACGAGGTGCGGCTGAAAGAGGCGGGGATAAGCAAGGCCTTTCTGGACGAGATACGCTGCCGCAACGGCAACCTCACCGTCATCTGCGGCCGGGAGAAAGAGGTGGAGACCATATGAAAAAGACCCTGGCCCCGGCCCTGCTGCTGAGCCTGTGCCTGGCCCTGGCCGGGTGCAGCGGCGGCGCCGGCGTCCCCGGAGAGGAATTGACGGAGCTGGAACAGCTGGGGGCCGCCGCCACGGTTATAAGCCTGGAGGGCGGCACGGCGGAGATAGAGGGCCCGGGTGCTTCTTTTGAAAACGGCCTTGTCACCCTCAGCACCGGGGGCAGCTTTCTTATCCGGGGCAGCCTGGAAAACGGCCGCATCCTGGTGGACACCGGGGAGACCAAGCAGGAGGTGGAGCTCATCCTGGAATCGGTGAGCATCCACTGTGAAAATGACGCCGCCTTGTATGTGGAGCGGGCGGAAAAGACCCGGATATACGTGAAGGAGGGAGAGCCCAGCCGCCTCAGCTCCGGCGCTCCGAGGACGGACAGCCAGGTCCTCACCGAAGCCAGCGGCGCCGCGGTCTACGGGGAGGACGACCTGGACTTCATGGGCCCCGGCACCCTTATAATAGAAGGTAACATCAATAACGGCATAGGCTGCAAAAACGACGTGGATATAAACGGCGGCGAGCTGAAGATCAGCGCCGCGAACCACGGTATAAAGGGCAACGAGTCGGTGGATATAAAGGGCGGCCAAGTGAGCATCAGCTGCCTTAACGACGGCCTGAAGACCGACGACGCGGAGAAAGAAGGCAAAGGCTCGGTGAATATCACCGGGGGCGCCCTGAATATCAGCTCCCAGGATCAGGGCATCAGCTCCATAAAGGATATCAACATCACCGGCGGTGAGGTGAATATCGTCTCCCAGAGGGACGGGCTGAATGCCGACAAGGAGCTGGGCGGCTCCGTGAATATAAGCGGCGGCAGCGTGTTCATAAGCTCCGGCAACGACGCCATAGACGCCTCCGGCGGGGTGCTGAGCATCAGCGGCGGCAGCCTGTTGGCCCTGGGCAAGGACAAGGATATCAAGGCCGCAGTGGAAGCCTCCATCCCCTGCTATGCAGGGAGCCTGAAGCTGGCGGAGGGGGAGACTCTGGAACTCCGCAGAGCCAGCGGAGAGAGCCTGGTAAGTCAGAGCGCCTGGGAGATAAAGACCGCCTATATCGCCCTGGCAGACGCCTCCGACGGTGAGGAGCTGGAGCTCTTCATTGGCAGCGGAGAGGAGCGGGAGAGCCGGGGGAGCATTACTCTTGACTAAGAAAAGCCGATAACAAAACAAGAAAAGCGAGCCGGATTTCGGCTCGCTTTTGCATGTATCAGTTATAGATTCACTTGTTTTCCAGCCCACGGAGACTGTCGCCGGCAAGGCGGTAGACTGTCCAGTCCTCCATGGGTGTGGCGTCCAGAGAGAGGTAAAAATCTATGCTGGGTTTGTTCCAGTCCAGGCAGGCCCATTCCAGACGCCCGCAGCCGCGCTCCCGGGCTATGCGCCCCAGCTGCTGCAAGGTGGCCTTGCCATAGCCCTTGCCCCGGTGCTCAGGCTTTATGAACAGGTCCTCCAGATAGAGCCCGGCCCGGCCCAGGAAGGTGGAGAAATTGTGGAAGAAGAGGGCAAAGCCAACTTCCTCCCCGTCCACTACAGGGAAGATGACCTCGGCCTTTCCCTTTTCAAATATCCACTCCCTCAGCAGCTCCTCCGTGGCCACCACCTGGTCCGGCATCTTCTCGTATTCTGCCAGGGCCTTTATAAAGGAGAGGATAAGGGGGCAGTCCTCAGGGGAGGCGAAACGAAAGCTGATATCCTTCATGCCCGGCCTCCTCAGGAGTAGCTGGCATAGATGTCGGAGTAATCCCGCACCATGTCGTCCCCTTCGTAGGTGCCCAGTATCTTGCTCATGGCCCGGTCGTATTCCTCGGTGCCCGGCTCATAGGGGGTGGGCTTGTAGTCGTTGTAGTTGTCCACATTGTTTGCAGCCCCCTCCAGGTCGCTGGACACACAGCAGGGGATGATCTCATAGCTGTCGTTGTGGATGCTGCCGTCGCCGTCCCGGCGTATCTTCAGCTGGAAGATGGCGGTGTCCGGGTCGGTGGGCTTGGTGCTGCCGCCGAAGCTCCAGTTGCCCATGGAGTAGAGGATGATGCCGTCCTTATACTCCTCCAGGGGCTGGAGACAGTGGGAGTGGCTGCCGTAGATCAGGTCGGCCCCGGCGTCTATGCAGGCGTGGGCCAGCTCCACCTGGGCGTCGGTGGGCCGGTATTTCAGCTCGCTGCCCCAGTGGAACATGCACACTATGTAATCCACGCCCTGGCTCTCAAAGTCGGCAATGGCGGCCAGGGCCTTGTCCTTGTCGGGGATGTTGGTGCTGCCGGTGCCTATGGAGTCCCCGTCCCCGGCGGTGTAGATGCCCATCTTTATGCCGCTGGGGGTGGTGATGACCTGGGACTGCTCGTCCTCGCCGTAGGCCATGCCTATGCCGTCCAGGGCGGCCTTGGTGTCCTCCAGCCCGGCGTCGTTAAAGTCCATGGTGTGGTTGTTGGCTATGGTGACGAAGTCCACTCCGCCTTCCGGCAGTATCTGTATCCACTCGGCAGGGCAGAGGAAATAGAACTGGGCGTAGATGGAGTTTTGCAGCTTCTTATCGGAGAAGCTGCACTCCAGGTTCCCCAGGGTCAGCTCGTCGCCGGAGAAGTACTGGACGGTGTTGGCAAAGGGGTAACTGTAGTCCCCGTTCATCTTGGAGGCATAGTGGGCGGAACTCTGCTCAGAGAAATACTGGTTGGTGGTAAGGGTCATGTCTCCGATGCAGGAGATGGTGAAGTACTCCGGCTCCGGCTCGGGGGTGGGCTCCGGCGTGGGGGTGGGGGAGCTCTCCGCCGCCAGGGTGTCCACCGTCTCATTGCTGCTGTCGTCGGCAGCGGCCTCCGGTATTATGGTCAGAGCCAGATCCAGTCTTGCCTTGGATATAAAGACCAGGGTCAGGCACAGCAGGGCCAGAATGATGACTTGCAGAACTCTTTTCATATCTCTTGTCCTCGTCCTCCGGCGAAGCTGCGGGAGCGGCCGGAGCATATGTAAATATAAATTATATCTCTCGCCAGAATAAGACGGCAAAAAGCTACAATAGTTTCCGCACCAGGGGCATCTTTTTTGCAGCCAAGGCCAACAGCGTACACACCAAGGCCAGCAAGGCTGTGAAGCCCAGCACGCTGAGCACCGGCCTGTCCAGACTCATGTTGAGCCCCAAAAGCTGGAGAATGTTTATCAGCATGGGGTGGAGCAGGTATATACCCAGGGTGGCGTCGGCCAGGGCGGCCCAGGCTTTGGGATGGCGGAATTCCCGCCCCTTCAGGGCCTGGAAGAAGCAGAAGATCATGGTGGCCTGGATGAGGCTGGGCAGGGAGAAATAGCTGAAGAGCCAGCCGTCGGCCACCTGCTTGTAGTTGGAGTACCAGATGTTGCCCCAGGTGGTGAGGGCCGTCACCGCCAGGAACACCGCCGGGGCGATGAGGAGCCAGACTTTTTTAAACTCCCTGCCGCTGAGCCAGTAGCCCCAGACGGCGTAGCCCAGATAGGGCAGGTAGTCGAAGGAGAAGTTCAGGGTTATACGGTAGAGTATGGGGGCGGTGTCCGGGGTGAGGTTGAAGTTTGCAAAGAGTATGGACACGCCGAAAAAGAGGAAGAGCAGATAGCCTGTGGGCAGGCCGCCCCGGTGGATGGCGGCGTGGGCCGCCGGGAGAAAGAGGCAGCAGAGCACCATGGCCGTGAGGAACCACAGGTGGTAGTGACCCTGGACAAAGGAATAGACAAAGTCGTAGAGGCTGCCGAAGCTGCCGGAGGCCAGGCGGCTCAAAAGGGCATAGGCCAAAGACCAGAAGCAGAAGAGGAGCAGCAGCCGCAATGGGTGCCTTATAAGGAAAGACTTCAGCTCCAGCTTTTCCCGGGAGAGGAAGAGGGCCCCGGTGAGCATGAAGAACACCGGCACGCCGCCCCGCAGCATGGTGCTTATGAAGCTGAGGGACAGGAAGGCCGGGGAGTCCAGGGGGCAGATATGGTACAGCTCTGCGCTGGTGTGTATAAATAGGACCATAAGGCAGGCCGTGATACGGCACAGGTCCAGTTCAGTTCGTCTCATTTGTCTGTGTGTCCTTTTCAGAGATGAGCTCCAGCTTTTCCCGGCGGCTGAGGGCCTTTATCTGCCGCTCCCGGCTCATGGCCTCATGGGGGCCGGGGAGGCTCTCATAATAGACCAGCTCCACCGGCAGATGGGAGCGGGTGTATTTGCCGCCTTTGCCGGAGGCGTGGGCGGCCAGGCGCTTTTTCAGGTCCTTGGTCCAGCCGGTGTAGAGGCTGCCGTCGCCGCAGCGGAGGATGTAGACCCAGTTCACCGCCGGACCTGCCGGATATTCTTTTCAAATTTGCTCCGGGGCCCCATGACCTCGCGGCCGCAGCCGCAGCAGCGGAGCCTGAAGTCCGCTCCGACGCGCAGCACCTGCCAGTCCCGGCTGCCGCAGGGGTGGGCTTTTTTCATGGTGAGGGTGTCGCCTACCTGGATGTCCATTATTTTTTTATCTCCTCCCAGTAGCGGCGGGCGGCCTGTTCGGTCTTGTTGTCGCCGTACTCGTAATAGCGGGCGTTTTTCAGCTCGTCGGGCAGGTACTGCTGCTTCACCCAGCGGTGGGGGAAGCTGTGGGGGTACTTGTAGCCCTGCTCCCGCTCAAAGCGGGTGCCGTCGGCGTGGACGTTCTGGAGCTCTCTGGGGATGGCCCCGGTGCGTCCGGCCCTCACGTCGGAGAGGGCGGCGTCTATGGCCAGGCAGGCGGTGTTGGATTTGGGGGCGGTGGCCAGGAGCAGGCAGGCTTCCGCCAGGGGCAGCCTTGCCTCCGGCAGGCCCAGCTGCATGGCCGAGTCCACGCAGGCCTTGACTATGGGCACCGCCTGGGGGTAGGCCAGGCCGATGTCCTCGCTGGCGGAGCAGAGTATGCGCCGGCAGGCGCCGATAAGGTCCCCCACCTCCAGCAGCCTTGCCAGGTAGTGCATGGCGGCGTCGGGGTCGGAGCCCCGGAGGGACTTCATCAAAGCGGAGAGAATGTCGAAGTGCTCGTCCCCCTCCCGGTCGTAGCGCATGGCGCTGCGCTGGGATATGGCGGAGGCGTCCTCCAGGCTTATCTCCTGCCGGTCCCCGGCGGCGGAGAAGAGCAGCTCCACGGAGTTTATGGCCTTGCGCACATCCCCGCCGCAAGCGGTGCTTATCCGCTCCATGACCCCCGGGCCCAGGCTCAGGGGCTTTTCCCGGCGGGAGTTCATGATGTCCACCGCCCGCTGGACCGCCCTGGCGATGTCCGAGGGGCTGACGGCCTTGAACTCAAAGACGGTGGAGCGGCTCAAGATGGCGTTGAAGACGCAGAAATAGGGGTTTTCCGTGGTGGAGGCGATGAGGGTTATCCGCCCGTCCTCGATGAATTCCAGCAGGGACTGCTGTTGTTTCTTGTTGAAATACTGTATCTCGTCCAGGTACAGCAGCACGCCTCCCGGGGTGAGGAAGGTGTCCAGCTCGTCGATTATCTTTTTGATGTCGGCGATGCCGGCGGTGGTGGCGTTGAGCTTGCGCAGAGAGCGGTTGGTGCGCTGGGCGATTATCCGGGCCACGGTGGTCTTGCCGGTGCCGGAGGGGCCGTAGAATATCATGTTGGGTATCTGGCCGCTGTCCACTATGCGCCGGAGCATGCCGTCTTTTCCCAGAATATGTGGCTGGCCCACCACGTCCTCCAGACTGTCGGGCCGTATTTCGTCTGCAAGAGGCTTGTACATCTCCGCTCCCTCTCTTCAAAAAGCCGGGCTCTCCCGGGGCAGTCCGGCCTCCGGGACAAATGCCGGCTTTGATTCCATTATAAAGCACATTATAGCACCCACGCCGTCTTTTGTAAAAGGTATAGTTATTAAGGATTGATGAAATTTTCCCCGGCAGGAACATTGCCTTGTGGACAAGCGTCAAAGTATGCAGTATAATCAGTTTACATATTTTCTGAAAAGGAGAATGAAAAATGGCAAGAGGAAAGATAAAAGCCGTTTTGTTTATAGTGGTCTTTGTTCTGGCCGTGGCCATCGGCTGCAACGCTCTCATCGGCATGGCCAACATGAAGCCGGAGGAGACGGAGCCCACCCCCGATCCCTTCCTGATGACTCCCGACGTGAATTCCCAGACCGGCAGCACCGTTGCCCCCAGCACCGTGGCTCCCACCGTCGTGCCTACCGTGGCTCCCACAGTGGCTCCCACCATAGCCCCCGCGCCCACTCCCACCCCCACCCCGGTGCCTACGGCCACCCCGGCCCCGGCGGGCCAGGTTTTGGGCAGCGGCAGCTTCAGCTCCGAGACCGGCGTGCCCATAAACATCCGGGCCAACTGGACAGCCACCGTGCTGGACAGTGAGCGGGTGCAGGTGAAGGTGGAGGTCATTTTGGACTCCTACGCCCTGCACATAGCCGAGAGCTACGGGGCTTTGAACGTCAGCGTGGGGGACCAGTACGCCAGCAGCAATACCCCCGCCGTGGACTATGACGGCAATGAGCAGCTGAGCACCGTGCTGGGCAGCACCACCCACACCCTGAACCTGGCCCAGGGCCAGAGCAGCAGCTTTACCATGGCTGTGGAATACCACTTCGGCGGAACCTACAGCGACCAGGAGCTGCCGGTGATAGAGTGCGGCGGCTCCATCCAGCTCAGCCGCTGAGAGGTGCGGTAAGCTATGAGGACACAGGAACAGGTAAACGAGATAGTGCGCCTGCTGCTGGCGGAATACCCGGAGGCGGACTGCACCCTGGACTGGCGTAAGGATTATGAGCTGCTTTTCTCCGTGCGCCTGGCCGCCCAGTGTACCGACGAGCGGGTGAACAAGATAAGCCCCGCCCTGTTTGAACGCTTTCCCACCCTGGAGGCCTTTGCCCGGGCGGACGTGGGAGAGGTGGAGGAGTATGTCCGCTCCTGCGGCTTCTTCCGCTCCAAGGCCCGGGACATAGTGGAGTGCGCCAACGTGCTGCTGGAAAAGCACGGCGGCAAGCTCCCCTCCACCATGGAGGAGCTGACGGCCCTGCCCGGCGTGGGCAGGAAGACCGCAAACCTCATTCTGGGGGACGTGTTCAAGGTCCCCGGCTCCACGGTGGTGGATACCCACTGCATCCGCATCTCCAACCGCCTGGGCCTGGTGGACAATCTGAAAGACCCGGTGAAGATAGAGATGGAGCTTAGAAAGATACTGCCCCCGGAGCACTCCTCCGCCTTCTGCCACTGCATAGTCCTCCACGGCCGGGCGGTGTGCCAGGCCCGCAAGCCGGACTGCGCCAGGTGCTGCCTGGCCCATCTGTGCCGGAGCTTCTCCGGCTGAATACATAGCGTTGAAAAACGGACTGAGTTCATCAAAGCTCAGTCCGTTTTTTGGCTTTTTAAGGCAAAGCAGCGCCCTCCAGCTCCAGCAGGCGGCGTTTTACATCCAGGCCCCCGGCATAGCCGGTGAGCTGTCCCCCGGCCCCCAGCACCCGGTGGCAGGGGATGATTATGCTTATGGGGTTGTGGCCCACGGCGCCCCCCACCGCCTGGGCGGACATGCGCTCCAGTCCCCGGCGCTGTGCCAGCTCCTTTGCCAGCTGCCCATAGGTGACGGTCTGGCCATAGGGTATCTCCAGCAGCAGTCCCCAGACCTGCCGGGCAAAGCCGCTGCCCCTGGGGGCGAGCCTCAGTTCCCCCGGCTCCGGCCTCTCCCCGGCAAAGTATCGGTCCAGCCAGCGGCGGGTCCGGGCGAATATCTCCCCCTCCCCGCTGCCCACAGGGGGTAGCTCCTTGGGGAAATATTTCTGGCCCATGAGCCAGAGCCCCACCAGTTTTCCATCCTCCTCTGCCATGACGTAGCTGCCCAGGGGGGATTCATATAAGGCGGTATTCACTTCTCGTCGCCCTCGCTGTCCAGCTTTTGCCGCCGCTTTTTGTAGGCCGACACGGAGACGACCAGGACAAGGAGACACAGAACAAAGGTGAACAGGCTGGCGAGGATCACGGTGGCCAGAGCGGTGAGCACATCCCCGTAGATCAGGTAATTGTATACCGCTACAAATATGCCGGTGACCAGTCCGGCCAGAAGGCTGATAAGGCACAGACTCTTGAAGCTGGGGATACCCCGGCGGCTCCAGATCCCCAGGCGTACGCAGCCGATCACCATGTAAAGATTGGAGGCCATAAAGACTATCCATTCGCCCTTGAGATACTTTCCGGCCTCCTCTTTATATATCAGCATCTGTATCATTATGCTCAGCAGCAGGGCGCCCCAGGTGAGCCAGAAGCCCCAGCTCTCCAGCTTCCGCAGATTCTGCTCCTGCATCTCGTCCAGTTGGTTTTTGCCTTTTTTAAAGAGTTTCATCTTCCTCATCCTCCCAGAATAGTTCGTCCAAAGTCTTGCCCAGAACCCGGCATATGGTCAGGCACAGTTTTATGGTGGGGTTATATTCCCCCTGCTCTATGGCGTTTATGGTTTGCCGGGAGACCCCGGCGGCATCGGCCAGAGCCTTTTGGGTCATGTCCCGCTCCGCCCTTGCCGCCTTCAGCTTCAGATTTTTCGACATCTCATCACCTCTGGGGGATAATGTAGCACATAGCAGATATAATGTCAAGTATATATTACATCATGTCAAATAAAAATGTCCCGGACTTTTTCGGTCCGGGACATTAAAAGGGGATATGAACCTGATATAAAGGGAGGTGAGCCTCACAGCAGAGCGATGAGGGCCTCCACGTCCTCATCCCTTGTGGCCCAGCTGGTGGCCAGGCGGATGGCCACCCGGCCGTCCTCCATCCACTGCCAGAGATTGAACCGGACATTTTCCCGGAGCTTTTCCATCTGTTCTTTGCTGAGGATGGGGAACTGCTGGTTGGTGGGGGAATCCATCAGCAGCTCATAGCCCTTGTCCAGGCAGGCCCGCTTTATCCTCATGGCGGTGTCTATGGCGTGGCGGCTTATCTGGAAATAGAGCTCGTCGGTGAAGAGGGCGTCGAACTGCTGGCTGACAACGCGCATCTTAGCCAGGAGGGCCCCGTGCTGCTTGACGCTGGTGAGGAAGTGCCTGGGCATGTTGTGCTTGGTGAAGACCAGGGCCTCGCCGCAGAGGGCGCCCACCTTGGTGCCGCCGATGTAGAACAGGTCGGTGAGCTCCACCACGTCGGCCAGGGTCACGTCGGTCTCCGGGCTCATAAGGCCGTAGCCCAGGCGGGCTCCGTCCATGTACAGGCTCAGCCCGTATTTATGGCAGCAATCCGACAGGGCGCTCAGCTCCGCCCGGGTGTAGAGGGTGCCGAACTCCGTGGGGTGGGAGATGTACACCAGGCCCGGCTGCACCAGGTGTTCCCGCACCTCGTCGTTGACGAAGGCCTCCATGTATTTTTCCAGGTCCTCCGCCATTATCTTCCCCTGGACGTGGGGGATGGGCAGCACCCGGTGGCCGGAGTATTCTATGGCCCCGGCCTCGTGGACGTTGATGTGTCCGGTGTCGGCGGAGATGACCCCCTCATAGCTTTGGAGCATGGAGTCTATGGCCACCTGGTTGGTCTGGGTGCCTCCCACCAGAAATTGTATCTCCAGGTCGTCCCGGCCGCAGGCGGCGCAGATCTTGGCCTTGGCGGCCTGGGTGAGCTCATCGTCGCCGTAGCCTGGGAGGGAGACCATATTCAGCTCCATGAGGTGTTCCAGAACTTTGGGGTGGGCCCCTTCGGTATAGTCAGAGAGAAAGGAAAGCATAAAAAATATCCTCCGAATGTAATATCGGAGGATATTTTAAACCTTTATCGCCTGATATGCAAGACTCAGGTGATGGTAAGGTAGCCGGTGGCGGCTTTTTTCAGGCTGTCCGTATCGCTGATGCCGTAGAGCACGAAGCGGTCGCACATGCTGCTGTCCTGGTCCACCAGGGCGCCGGAGAGGGTGGCCACACGGCGCTTGAAGGCGGGGAGCTTGTCGGCCAGGGGGCCGCAGAGCAGGGAGCTGAGCCCGTCCTCATCCTTGGCCAGTCTGGCGGTGGGGATGCTGGAGAGCTTCACGCTGCGCACGTCGCTGGGGGTGACCAGGAACAGGTTCTCGTTGGTGAGCACGTAGGAGCACTTGCGCAGTCTGTTTATATCCAGAACGGGGGAGACCAGGGAATACAGGGCCACGGCCAGGAGCACGGCCACCACGCCCCACTTGATGCCGGCGCTGGTGGCGATGGCGCTGTAAAAATAAGCGGAGAGGATGGCCACCGACACCACTGCCACGATGATGCTGCGGCGTATGTAGTAGCTCTTGTGGGTCTTGTCCATGGGCTGGAAGGCGGCGGGCCGGCTGCTCCAGAGTATCTCTTCTCCCTGTACCAAATTGTCTTTGATTCTTTCTTCCATGAGGGTACCTCCATAATATTTTTCCATTTCCCATTATAGTATGAAGAAAATTAAATGTGCGCAAAGGAGAAAGACTCCGGCGTTAAGACTTCGCAAAAATGCGGAAAAACGGGAAAAAGAGCCGGAGAAACCCGAAAAGAGGCAAGAAAAATGCCTCCATGCCCGGAGAGCCGCGGACAAGGGGGCGGAGAAAAGAAAGGGATATTCAAAAAAACGGGCCGGACGGTGGATAAATCCAAAGCCCTGGCCGTAGGGCTGACTGCGTCCGGGAACCGCATCCGGGGCCTGGGCCGTGACCAAGACCTAAGCCCTGGCCGTGACCCGGGCCGGGGGCAGGGCCTCAGTCGCCTTCTATCATGCGGTAGCCCACGCCCACCTCGGTGAAGATATAGTGGGGCTCGGCGGGGTTCTTCTCTATTTTCCGGCGGATATTGGCCATGTTCACCCGGAGTATCTGGTTGTTGCCCTTGCTCTGGGGGCCCCAGAGCTCCTTCATGATGAAGTCATAGGTGAGCACCTTGCCGGCGCATTTGCCCAGCAGGGCCACTATCTTGTATTCGTTCTGGGTGAGGCGGCAGTTCTCCCCGGCGATGAGCACCTGGTGCTTGTCGTAGTCGATGGTCAGCTCTCCGGCGGTGAACTTGCCGGAGTTGGAAATGGCCTCGTTGCCCAGGCCGGAGCGGGTGTGGCGGATGGCCACCCGTACCCGGGCCAGCAGCTCCGCCGGGCTGAAGGGCTTGGTGACATAGTCGTCGGCCCCCTTGTCCAGAGCCTGCACCTTGTCCCGCTCGTAGCTGCGGGCGGAGACCACGATGATGGGCATGCTGGTCCAGGAGCGCACTGCCTCTATGATGTCCATGCCGTCCATATCCGGCAGGCCCAGGTCGAGGACCACCAGGTCCGGGCAGTGGGAACTTATCATGGAGAAGGCCTCGCTGCCGGAGCTGGCCACGATGACGTCGTAGCCGTTGGCGGTGAGGATGGCCTTTATCAGGCCGGAGATGGTCTTTTCGTCTTCAACCACCAGTATCTTGTCTTTTATAGTCATAAGCTCACGCTCCTTTGCTTTCCAGAGGGAGGGTAAATTCCACCCTTGCCCCGCCCTGGGGCAGATTTTCCGCATGTATGCTGCCGCCGTGGGCCTCCACGATACTGCGGCAGACGCTGAGGCCGATGCCCATGCAGCGGGTGGTGTCCGCCGCGCCGGAGCCGCTGAGCTGCAGGCTGCCGTCGAAAAGATGGGGCAGGGTCTCCGGGGCTATGCCCACTCCGTCGTCCTCCACGCCTATGGCCACGCCGCTGCTGAGCTGCCGGGCATAGAGGCGTATGCTGGTGGTGCCCCGGCCGTGGGTGCGGGCGTTGTCCATAAGGTTGAAGATGACCTGCTCGATGAGCATGGCGTCCATGGGCACCAGCAGCACCTCTTCCGGGACGGAGACGGTGAGCTTCACGTCGCTGTAGCGTTTGCGGAAATTCATCACCGCCTCGCTGAATACCTCCTCCACTATCTCGTCCTGCTTGTTGATGCGGCTTATCTCGCCGCCGCTGATGCGGGTGATGGACAGGAGGTTCTCCACCATGCGGCAGAGCCAGTCGGCGTCCTGCTTGGCGTCCAGCAGCAGCTCTTTCTGCTGCTCTCTGGACAGGGCCTCACCTCCGTCCTCCAGCACCGTGGCAATGGAGCCGCTGATGGCGGTGAGGGGGGTGCGCAGATCGTGGGACACGGCCCGCAGGAGATTGGCCCGCATCTTCTCCCGCTCCGACTCGGCCCGGAGCTTTTCCTGGGCCTTCAGCCGGGTGGTGAGAGTGCTCACCGCAAAGCCCACCGCCAGCATGGTCATGAAGGTGAGGGGGTAGCCATAGATGGAGAAGTCCAGCTTCAGGTAGGGATAGGTAAAGGCGTAGTTCACGCCCAGCACGCTGCTGCCGGCGGCCAGCAGCCCGTAGAAATAACCGTCGGTACACAGGGCCACCACCAGCACCGCCAGCACGAATATCATGGGCACGTGGGTATCGGAACTGGTAGTGTGTCCCAGCATCCAACACAGGGCTGAAGCTACGGCCATGGCAGCCACATAAACCAGCCAGCCCTTGGAGGACAGGGGGAAATATTTCTTGAAAAATTCGCATATGGCGCTCATAGATTCAACTCCCTGTAAAGTATAACACAGCCGGCTGTTAAGAGGCCGCTAAGAAATTTATACATCCCCGGCGCCGGGGCGGCCCGGGGACGAAAAGACCCGGCAGGGGGAAGGCCCTGCCGGGTTGAGCTTATTGTCTGTCGTCGAAGAAGCTGTCGTCGATGGAGCCGTCGTAGCGGTCGGAGGGGTCCACGGAATAGGTCTTGGGGCCCTGGCGCTGCCGGGCGTACATCTGTTCTCTTTCCATGCGCCGGCGCTGCTCCATGCGGCGGCGCTCCCTCAGGTGCCGCTGGCGCAGGCGGCGGTAGCGCAGGACCAGGATGATATACAGGCTCAGGAAGACCAGCACCAGCACGATTATGGCGATGACCCAACCCTGGGAGAGGATATCCAGAACGCGCTGCTTCATATACTCCACCCGGCTCAGCTCCACCTCGCTGTTGTTCACCAGGGTGACGGTGCCCAGCACCTCCCCGTTCAGGCTGAGGGTCATCTCTCCCAGGGGCGTGCCGGCGGCGATGGGGGCCACCAGCTGCTCGTCATAGAGGACGATATCCCGGGTGATGTTCTCTGCGGCCACGTCGTTGGGCAGCAGGGCGGTGATGTCGCTTTGAGGCCGGAGCATGGCGCTGCCGCCGTCGCTGAGTTCCACAGGCACGCTCATCACGTTCTCACTGGCGGAGATGATGCTGCGGTGGGAAAAGTTATCAAAGGCCCAGTCGTACATGGCTATGGTGTCGTCGAAGTTGTAATACTTTTCTATCTGGGCGTTCAGCTCCCCATCGCAGCCCATGGCCACTGCCAGCAGGCGGATGTCTCCCCGCTGGGCGGTGGACACCAGGCAGTAGCCGGCGGCGTTGGTGTAGCCGGTCTTGACTCCGGAAGCCCCTTCATAGAGGTAGCTGCCGTTTCTGGCATAGTAGGCGTCGTCGGTGAGAAGGGCGTTGGAGTTGGAAAAAGCGTTGCCCCAGTTCACGTCGGGGTTGGAGGACTGGTAGCTCTTGGTGTTGGCCATCTCCATGAACATGGGGTACTTCATGGCCTCCACGGTCATCAGGTACAGGTCGTAGGCGGAACTGTAGTGGTTGTCCGCAGGCAGGCCGTTGGGGTTTACAAAGTGGGTGTTGACGCAGCCCAGCTCTGCCGCCTTGGCGTTCATCTCCTCTACAAAGGCGCTGATGCTGCCGGAGATGCAGGTGCCCAGCACGTTGCAGGCCTCGTTGGCGGAATGGAGCATGGCGCAGTAGAGCAGGTCCTTCACGGACAACTGCATTCCCGGAGTAATGCCGGCGGTGCTGCTGTCCTCCGCCAGGCCGGAGAGGCAGTCGTCCTGGGCGGTGACCATGTCCTCCAGGGAGATGCGCCCCTCGTCCAGGGCCTCCAGGGCCAGCAGGGTGGTCATTATCTTGGTGAGGCTGGCGGGGGCCCGCTGCTCGTCCTTGTTCAGCTCATAGAGGATATCCCCCGTGTCCAGGTCTACCAGCAGGGCGGCTTTGCCGTTGAGGCTGGGGTCTTCCAGGGCGTAGGCTCCCGGGGCGGCGAAAGCCATCACCAGGCATATGATAAGCACCAATGGAAAGATGCGGAAAATTTTCATTTTGTTCTCCCGTTTTTTCTGGAATATGGTATAGTAGCACTGTATAATATGTGCATACTTCGTTATTATAAAATTTATGACAGGAAATTGCAACATAAAGTTCCCTGTTCTGCATAGATTTAAAATTTTAAAATAGGGCGGAAAAAACAAAATGCGGATTTTGGTGGTAGACGACGAGAAGCTGCTGGTCAAGGGCATAAAATTCAATCTGGAGAACGAGGGCTACACCGTGGACGCCTGCTATGACGGGGAGACGGCGGTGGAGCTGGCCCGGAAGGGTGACTACGACCTCATCATCCTGGACCTGATGATGCCGAAAAAGGACGGGCTGGAGGCCTGCCAGGAGATACGGGGCTTTTCCACCGTGCCCATCATCATGCTCACCGCCCGCAGCCAGGATGCGGACATGCTTTTGGGCTTTGAGTCCGGGGCGGACGACTATGTGACCAAGCCCTTCAACATACTGGCTCTGAAGGCCCGGGTGCGGGCGCTGCTGCGCCGGGCCTCCATAACCTCGTCCCCGGAGCACGGGGAGGCGAAGCTCCTGAGCGCCGGGCACATAAGCCTGGACGAGCAGGGCCGCCGGGCCATGAAGAACGGCCAGGAGGTGGAGCTGACCATGAAGGAGTTCGACCTGATGCTCTTTCTCATGAAGAACCCCGGCAAGGTCTACAGCCGGGAGAGCCTGCTGGACCTGGTCTGGGGCTACGACTACCAGGGGGACACCCGCACCGTGGACGTGCATGTGCGCCGGCTGCGGGAGAAGCTGGAGCTGAACCCGGCCAAGCCCAGGTACATCCTCACCAAATGGGGTGTGGGCTACTACTTTGCCCAGTAAGGGAGGAAGAGCCTTATGAGGAGCCTGCGCTTCCGCTTTTTCTTTTTCCTGGCCGTGCTGCTGATTGTGCTGCTGCTGATGCTGAATATCTTTCCCATCACCTCCTCCCGGGACACGGTGTTCCAGGAGAAGGAGAGCTCCATCTCCGGCCAGGCGGCCATCCTGGCCGCCTCCCTGGCCAAGCTGGACGAGCCGGACCAGGCCAGCGTGGGGGAGGTGCTGCGGCTGCTGAACATCAGCGGCTTTGAGCGCACCGTGGTGGTGGACACCCAGGGCCGGACCTTGTACTATACCTACGGCAGCACCGCCAAGGACAGCGAGGAAAAGGACCTGAGCACCGCCCTGTCGGGCAAGACGGTGTTCCGCTCAAAATATGACGGGGACTCCTTCCTCAGCAGCTACGCCATACCCATCAGCCGCCAGGGTGCCATAACCGGGGCGCTGTACCTGCAGGAGCGGGACGAGATGCGGGCGGGGATAATTCTGGACGTGGAAAACCAGATACGGATGATCTCCGCGGTGATAGTGCTGACGGTGCTGGTGCTGGCGATGGTCTTCTCCTCGGTGATACTGCGGCGCATACATGAGCTGTCCAACTCCATGCGCATCGTGGCCGCCGGGGACTACAGCCACCGGCTCCAGGTCAGCGGCAGCGACGAGCTGACGGACCTGGGCAACGAGTTCAACACCCTCACCCAGCGGCTGGACGCCACGGAGCGGGAGCGGCGGCGCTTCGTCTCCGACGCCTCCCACGAGCTGAAGACCCCTCTGGCCTCCATCCGGCTGCTGTCCGACAGCATAGTGCAAAACGAGAATATCGACACGGAGACGGTGCGGGAGTTCGTCACGGACATCGGCAACGAGGCCGAGCGGCTCCAGCGCACCACGGAGAAGCTGCTGGACCTGTCCCGCCTGGACGACGACATCCAGGTCATACCCGAGCCGGTGGACGTAAAGCAGGTGGCGGTGGACGCCCTGGTGCTGCTGCGGCCCCTGGCCAAGGAGCGGCAGATACGCCTGCGCTGTGAGCTGGAGGACGGCTGCGTGGTCATGGCCACGGTGGACGACATGTTCCATATAATTTTCAATCTCATAGAAAACGCGATAAAATATAATGTGGACCAGGGCAGCGTCTATGTGAAGCTGGAGCAGACGGAGGACAAGGTGCAGTTCACCGTGGA
Source organism: Candidatus Limivicinus faecipullorum (assembly GCA_018711755.1). Lineage (GTDB taxonomy): Bacteria > Bacillota > Clostridia > Oscillospirales > Oscillospiraceae > Limivicinus > Limivicinus faecipullorum. The sequence goes on from DVHY01000170.1 coordinate 26,138, forward strand.
GGACACGGGCATCGGCATCCCCGAGGAGGACAGGTACAATATCTTCACCCGCTTTTACCGGGTGGACAAGGCCCGCTCCCGGGAGGCGGGGGGCAGCGGCCTGGGGCTGAGCATAGTGCATGCGGCGGTGAAGGCCCACGGGGGCAGCATCCTGGTGGGGGACAACAAGCCCCAGGGTTCCCGTTTTACGGTGAGCTTTCCAAAACCTACGGAGGAAGAGACAGGCATATGAACAACATAGCAAAGATACAGGAGAAGCTGGCGGCCCGGGGCCTGGACGGCCTTCTTATAAGCGACGAGAAGAACCAGCGCTACGCCTCGGGCTTCGCCTTTACCGACGGGGCGGTGCTGGTGGGCCTGGAGAGGGCCTGGCTCATCACCGACCCCCGCTATATAGAGGCGGCGGAAAAGGCCGCCGGGGACGTGCTCACGGTGCAGCTCTACGACCGGCAGCTGCCTCTGAAGGAGCTGCTGCGCCGGGACATAAAGGAAGCGGGCATGGAAAACCTGGCAGCGGAGGACGAAAAGCTGAGCCACAGGGATTTTCTGGACTATCAGAAGGCCCTGGGCCTGGAGCTCAGACCCTGCGGCGGCCTGCTCTCGGAGCTGAGGGCCTCCAAGAGCCGGGAGGAACTGGAATACATGCGGCAGGCCCAGGCGATAGCGGAGCTGGCCCTGGAGGACGTGCTGCATATCATAAGGCCGGGGATGACGGAGCGGCAGGTGATGGCGGAGCTGGTGTACTCCATGCTGCGCCACGGTTCCCAGGGCAATTCCTTTGACCCCATCGTAGTTACCGGCGCCAAGACCAGCATGCCCCACGGGGTGCCCGGGGATGAAGTGATACAGGCCGGGGACTTTGTGACCATGGACTTCGGCTGCATAAAGGGGGGCTACTGCTCGGACATGACCCGCACCGTGGCGGTGGGCCATGCCACGGAGGAGATGAAGCGGGTGTATGATATCGTGCTGAAAGCCCAGCTGGCGGGGATAGCCGCGGCCCGGGCGGGGATACCCGGCCGGGACATTGACGCCGCCGCCCGGAAGGTGATAAGCGAGGCGGGCTACGGAGAGTATTTCGGCCACGGCTTCGGCCACAGTCTGGGCCTGGACATCCACGAGAGCCCCAGCGCGAATCCCTCGGGCCTGGCCCCCATGCCGGTGGGGGCGGTGTGCTCTGCCGAGCCGGGGATATACCTGCCCGGCCGCTTCGGGGTGAGGATAGAGGACGTGATGGTCCTGGAGGAAGGGGGCTGCCGTCTGCTCACCAGGGCCAAAAAGGAGCTCACCATATTGCCCGTCTAGCTCCGGGGCCCCGGCTTTGACAAATAATGCTTGCAAAACAGGGCCGGATACTGTAAAATGTCTGAGATAAATATAAATTGATTTGGGAGGTCCCTTTTATGATTACAGCAGGCGATTTCAGAAACGGCGTCACCTTTGAGATGGACGGCCAGGTCATGCAGGTCATCGAGTTCCAGCATGTCAAGCCCGGCAAGGGCGCCGCTTTCGTGCGCACCAAGATGAAGAATGTCATCACCGGCGCCGTCACCGAAACGTCCTTCAACCCCACCGCAAAGTTCGAGAACGCCACCGTAGACCGCATGACCATGGAGTACAGCTACTCCGACGGCAACCTGTACTACTTCATGAATCCCGAGACCTACGAGCTGGAGCCTGTGGATGCCTCCGTTCTGGGCGATAACTTCAAGTTCGTCAAGGAGAATATGGAGTGCACCGTCTACTCCTACAAGGGCAAGGTCTTCAATGTGGAGCCCCCCTTCTTCGTGGAGCTGGAAGTCACCGAGACCGACCCGGGCTTTGCCGGCAACACCGCCACCAACGCCACCAAGCCCGCCACTCTGGAGACCGGCGCCGAGATAAAGGTGCCTCTGTTCATCGAGCCCGGCGAGAAGGTGAAGATAGACACCCGCACCGGCGAGTATCTGTCCAGGGCATAAGCCGTCCCCGGCGGGAAGAGCCCGCCCCCATTTGCAGGAACTTTATTTTGTTCAGAAAAAAGGAGGTTTTCCAAATGACTGTAGTTGAAAAGGCCGCATATCTCAAAGGATTGGTAGAGGGTCTGGGCATAGAGCCGGATTCCAGGGAAGGTAAGCTCTGGGGCGCTCTGGGCGAGCTGCTTTCAGACATGGCTCATGAGATCGAAGACCTTCAGGCCACGGACATGGACCATGCCGAGGCCCTGGACGAAATGGCTGAGGAGCTCAGCTATCTGGAGGATCTGGTCTGCGATCTGGACGAGCCGGAGGATTTTGACGACGAGGACTGCGACGGAGACTGCGATTCCTGCGGCCTCTGCGATGAGGACGATGAGGACGAGGATGATGAAGAGCCGGAGTATGACGGAGTAATCTACGACGTCACCTGCCCCGTCTGCGGCGAGGAGATCAGCTTCGACGAGGAGACCCTGGACAAGGGCTCCATTGAATGCCCCTCCTGCGGGGAGACTCTGGAGTTCGACCTGAGCGATGAGGAGGACGAGGACAAGGACTGACCGGCCCGCAGGAGCCGCTGGGCGGCCGCTGAGGGCAAAGCCCGGAAAGACCGGGAAAAGGTCCATATCCCAAAAGACAGCTTAAATAGTAAAAGACAATATGAAAAGCGGTCCCGCCGGGTATTCGGCGGGACCGCTTTTTATATTCATTTTCCCTTTTATATGCCCCGGCTCGCCGGGCCTTGCGGGCTCATCTCCCCTGCTTTTCAGGCAGCAGCCGCAGCAGCGCCGGACGTATCAGGGAATCCAGGGGCTTGTATATCCAGTGGACCAGCTGAGCCATCAGAAGGGAAGAGAGCAGGCCCAGGAGCACCAGGGGGAATATCCAGGGGAATCTGTCCTGGGGTATGGGGAAATGGGGGACGAATTCCCGGTATATTATCCCGTCGCTTATCCAGGACATGAGGTAGGCGGCGAAGGAGAGCTCCGATATCCTGTTGATGAGCCTGGAGAGCCGGCCGGGCAGTCTGCTGAGGTCCAGGGAATAGAGCAGCATGAACAGCAGCACGGACAGGGTGTATACCTGATAGTGCTCATAGTGAATGCCCTCGTAGTTCTGCGCCTCGCCGTGGAAGAAAAACTGATTGAACAGGCAGAAGGCCGCCAGGACCAGGACAAAGGCCAGGGCCAGGGGACCGCGCCTCCGCCTGCCCAGGTGCTCCCGCAGGAAGGCGCCAGTGAAATAGTAGCATATGGGGTAGAGCTTGGCCCACCACAGGGAGTAGACATGTACGAAGGAATTGAACAGGGAGGGCAGGATGGACAGGGCCAGGAAGCTGAAGATAAGGACCAGCTGTTGGTTTTTGTTGGAGCAGCCGGCGTACATCATGTTCAGGAAGGGCATCATGAGGAAGAGCCCGCCGTAGAGCAGCACGTACCAGGCGTAGCCGTTTATCTCAAAGTTTATCAGACCGCCCGCCATATCCCTCAGGCTCATGAAATTGTGCAGGTACAGGGCCTCGAACAGGATGCAGGCCAGGGTGCTGATGAAATAGATCTCAAGTATTCGGAGCATGCCCAGGTAGTAGCGCCGGGAGAGCCTTTTGCAGCTGCACAGCCAACCTGACAGAAGCAGAAAGAGGGGCACGCAGGCAGTGCAGAGCATGCGGCCGAGGGCCATGATAAAGTCTCCGCCGCCGTGAAGGCTGATAGTATAGAACCCCGAATTGTCGTAATAGTGCATGCCCAGGACAAGAACCAGGGCAAGGCTGCGGATGAGATCCAGGTTGAGGTCGCGTTTTTTTTCAGTCATTGTTCGCTCCTTGAGATGAGAGGGTCTTTGGTGGAGAAGAAGGGCTTTTGCCCCAGGGCTTTGGTAAAGGCCGCTGCGGGCCGGTATATCAGCTCCACCAGCTGGGCGCCCAGCAGGGCGGAGACAAGGGAGATGGGCACCGTGAGGAAGAGCCACTTGTACCTGGGGGCCCCGGCGGGCACCGCCGCCATGAGCATGGGGTAAATGATGCTGTCCGGTATCCAGGTGAGCAGATAGGCGGGGAGGGTCAGGTCCGAGACCTTTTTCAGGCACCAGGCCAGGGGCCGGGGTATGCCGGCCAGGGGCAGGCGGTAGAGGATGGTGAAGAGGAGCACCGAGAGGATATATACCTCCCAGGTGTCCTGATATACGCCGATAAGGGCGGCGCCCAGGGCGTCAAAGTGGAAATAGAAATAGACGCTGTAGGCGGCCAGGAAGGCCAGCAGGCCCAGGGCGGCCTTCCCCGGCTTTATCTCCGGCATGTACTCGCTGAGGTATGCCCCGGTGAAGTAGTAGCAGACGGGGTAGAGGCGGGACCACCAGAGGGGGTATATATGCACATACTGATTGAGCAGGGAGGGCAGGGCCGACAGGGCGATGAAGCTGAACACCAGCAGCTGCTTCTGCTTTTTGGAATTGCAGCCGTGGTAGGCCATGTTGAGGAAGGGTATCATCAGGAAGAGCCCCAGATACATCATGATATACCAGGCGTAGTCGCAGCAGCTGTAGTTGAGCAGGGCGCTGAGCATCTCCCTGGGGCTTCGCCGGGCGATGCCGCTGAGCTGCTCGAATATAAGGCAGGCCCCGCCGCAGATCAGGTAGGTGACCACTATGCGGATAAGCCCCAGATAGTAGCGGGCGGAGAGACGCTTTTTGTTGTTCAGGTAGCCGGAGAGCATCACATACAGGGGTATGCAGCAGGTGAAGAGGGTCTTCACGGCTATCATCAGCCGGTCCGGCCAGCTGTAGAGCAGCTGCTCGTAGAGCCCCGTGTGGTCCAGGGAGTGCATTATGGGCACCATCAGCAGGGCGGCGCAGCGGACAAGGTCCAGGTTGATATCTCTGATTTTAACTGTAGTCATAGCAATCCCGCCCTATTTCACCACAACGTTCTCGTCCCCCAGCAGCTCCCTGAGCTCCTCCACCAGGGCCTCATGGATGAGGCAGCGGCAGCCCATGCGTTTTTTCTCGGCGGCGCAGTAGACTATCATCTGCTGCTGTCCCGGGAACATGCTGAGGATGAGCTGGATGCGTTTGAGCCTGGGGTCGCCGGCGCCGGGGAGCTTCACCCAGAGCTTCCGCTCCGCCTGGGGGGCCGGGGGCTCCTGAGGGGCGGGGGCGTCCTGGGCGGCAGGGCCGTCCTGGCCGCCGGAGGCAGAGAGCTCCGAGATGGGGCGGAGGCTGTCCACCATGAGCTGGGGCTCCTTCTCGTCCCGGGCGGAGATGCGCCCTCTGACGAGAAGGGCGGCGTTGTCCTTTATGTACATGCCCCCCTTGTCCAGCGCCTTCTGGAAGGCCATGAGCTCCATGGTCCCGGTGTCGTCCTCCAGCTGGATGTAGCTCATGAGGGTGTTGTTTTTCGTGGTGCGGGTCTTGGCCGAGGCCACCACTCCCGCCACGGTGACGTATTGATTGTCGGCGAAGCGCCGGGGCCCGCCCTCGGCGGCAAAGTCGCTCATTATAGCACCCAGGGGCACCGCCCCCATTTTCCGCGCCGTCTCCCGGTAGCCGTCCATGGGATGGCCGCTGAGATAGAGGCCGGTGGTCTCCTTCTCCATGGCCATCAGCTCCATGGGGCTGTACTCCTCCACCTGGGGTATGGCCACGGCGGCGGGGGCCTTGTTCTCCCCTGCCAGGCCGAAGAGGTCCAGCTGTCCGGCAATATTGTCCCGCATAGACTGGGCGATACTGTCCAGCACCGCACCGGCTATCTGGATGAGGGCCTTGCGCTTGTAGCCCAGGCTGTCAAAGGCTCCCGCCTTGATGAGGTTCTCCACGGCCCGGCGGTTCAGTTCCCGGCCGTTCATCCTGCGGCAGAAGTCGTCAAAGCTCTTGAAAGGCCCGTACTCCCGCCGGTCCGCCACCAGGGACTCGATGGCCCCCCAGCCTATGCCCTTTATGGCCACCAGGCCGAAGCGGATGTTGTCGGAGGAGACGGTGAAGTTGGCGTCGGACTCGTTCACGTCCGGGGGCAGCAGCTTGATGCCCATATCCCGGCACTCGGCGATGTATTCGGCCACCTTCTGGCTGTTGTCCAGCACCGAGGTGAGCAGGGCCGCCATGTATTCCCTGGGGTAGTGGCGCTTCATGTAGGCGGTGCGGTAGGCCACGATGGCGTAGCTCACGGCGTGGGCCTTGTTGAAGGCGTAGCTGGCGAAGTCCAGTATCTCGTCGTAGATGCTGTTGGCCACAGCCTCACTCACACCATTGGCCAGGGCCCCGGGGATGTTCCGCTCCGGGTCGCCGTGGACGAAGGCCAGGCGCTCTGCGTCGATGACCTTGTGCTTTTTCTTGCTCATGGCCCGGCGTATCATGTCCGCCTGGCCCAGGGAGAAACCCGCCAGGCGGCGGAATATCTCGATGACCTGCTCCTGGTAGACTATGCAGCCGTAGGTGACGGAGAGTATGGGCCGGAGCAGCTCGTGCTTGTAGCTTATCTTCTCCGGGTGGGCGGAGCACTCCAGAAAACGTGGTATGCTGTCCATGGGCCCGGGGCGGTAGAGGGAGATAAGAGCGGTGATATCCTCGATGCTCCTGGGCTTGAGGGCGACGCAGACTCCCGTCATGCCGGTGCTCTCCAGCTGGAACACGCCGCTGGTGCGCCCGGCGGAGAGCATGTTGAAGGTCTCGGCGTCCTCCTCGCTCACCTTTTCTATACGGAAGTCCGGCTCCCGGCGGCGCACCAGCTGCACCGCGTCCTCCAGCACCGTCAGGTTCCGCAGGCCCAGAAAATCCATTTTCAGAAGCCCCAGCTCCTCCAGGGTGGTCATGGGGTATTGGCAGACCACGGCCTCGTCGTTGGTGGCCAGGGGCACGTACTCGTAAACCGGCTTTTCGGTGATGACCACGCCGGCGGCGTGGGTGGAGGCGTGGCGGGGCATGCCCTCCAGGGCCTTGGCCACGTCGATAAGGCGCTTGAGCTTTTCGTCCCCCTGGTACATCTCCCGCAGGGGCTTGGACAATTGCAGGGCCTCGTCCAGGGTGATGTTCAGGGCCCCGGGGCCGGAGGGTATCTGCTTTGCCACCTGGTCGGCCTCGCCGTAGCTGATGTTCAGAGCCCGGGCCACGTCCCGCACGGAGCCCCGGGCGGCCATGGTGCCGAAGGTGACTATCTGGGCCACATGGTCGTGGCCGTAGAGGCGGTTGACGTAGTCGATGACCTCGCCCCGGCGGTTGACGCAGAAGTCCACGTCTATATCCGGCATGGACACCCGCTCCGGGTTGAGAAAGCGTTCAAAGAAAAGGCTGTACTTTATGGGGTCCACGTCGGTGATGTGCAGGCAGTAGCTCACCACGCTGCCGGCGGCGCTGCCCCGGCCGGGGCCGACAGGAATACCGCTGCGCTTGGCAAAGCCTATAAAGTCGGAGACTATGAGGAAATAGTCCACGAAGCCCATCTTTTTTATCATGTCCAGCTCGTAGTCCAGCTGCTTGTGGACCTCCGGCCGGGTGGGGAAGCGATCTTTAAAGCCCTGCTCGCAGAGCTTGCGCAGGTACTCGTAGCTGTCCGTCTCCCCTTCCGGCAGCTTGAAGCGGGGCAGGTGGTAGTGGCCGAACTCAAAGTCGAAGTTGCAGCGGCGGGCGATGTCCACCGTGTTGTCCGCAGCCTCCGGCAGCTCCGGGAAGAGGGAGCGCATCTCCTCCTCGCTTTTCAGGTAGAGCTCCTGGCTCTCAAAGCGCATGCGGCCGGGCTCGTCCACGGTCCTGCCCATCTGTATGCACATGAGCACGTCCTGGTAGTAGGCGTCCTCTTTCTTTATGTAGTGGGCGTCGTTGGTGAGGGCCAGGGGTATGCCCGTCTCCCGGTGGAGGCGGATGAGGCCCTGGGCGGCCTTTTTCTCCTCCCGGAGCCCGTGGTCCTGTATCTCCAGATAAAAGTCCTCCGGGCCGAAGAGGGCCTGCAGCTCCAGGGCCTTGGCCTTGGCGGCGTCGTAGTCGCCGTTTATTATGAGCTGGGGTATGGCCCCGGCCAGGCAGCCGGAGAGGCAGATGAGGCCCTGGCTGTGCTCATGGAGCAGCTGCCAGTCTATCCGGGGCTTTATGTAAAAGCCCTCGGTAAAGGCGGCGGAGACCAGATAGCACAGGTTGCGGTAGCCCGTCTCGTCCTTGCACAGGAGTATGAGATGGGAGTAATCGTTGTCCAATCCGTGCTCCTTCTGGTCCATGCGCCGGGGTGAGACGTAGACCTCGCAGCCGATGATGGGCTTGATGCCCTGGGCCAGGCAGGCCTTGTAGAAGGCCACCGCTCCGTACATGACACCGTGGTCGGTGACGGCGATGGCCTCCTGGCCCAGCTCTTTGGCGGCCTTGGCCAGCTGTTCTATGCGGCAGGCCCCGTCCAGCAGGGAATATTCCGTATGCACATGGAGATGAACAAAGCCCATGTCTACTCCTTAGCTTCAAAAGTCATGATTTTTTTCAGCCGGTGGCTGAGACAGCTCTTGGTCACCGGCTCCTGGCTCAGCTGCACCAGGTCCGAGAGGCTGGCCTCGGGGTTGGCGATGCGCAGCAGGGCGGCCTGGTGCAGGGGCTCCGGCAGGGCGTCCAGGCCGTAGTCCCGGGCGATGCGCCGGATGGCGGCCATCTGGGCCTGGGCGGCGGCCACGGTCTTGTCGGTGTTGGCGTTGTCGCAGTTTATCTGCCGGGTTATGGTGTTGCGCATCTCCTTTTCCACCTTGGCGGTCATGACGGCCATGGCGGTGCGTGAGGCGCCTATGGTGGTGAAGAAATCGGCGATAGCGTCGGCCTGCTTGAAGTACAGAAGGCAGTTGCCGCCCCGCTGGGTCTCCTTGGGGGCAAAGCCCATGTCCAGCAGCAGGGAGTAGGCCTCCCGGCTGACGCTGCGGTGGGGGGTGGCCAGCTCCAGATGGTAGCGTTTTTCCGGGTCGGTGACGCTGCCTCCGGCCAGGAAGGCCCCCCGGATGAAGGAGCAGCGGCAGCAGTCCTCCTCTATCATGCCGAAGTTGATGTGGTGGGAGAGGGTGGAGTCTATCTCCGCCCCGAAGGCGGCGAAGATGAGCTCCAGCTTTTCCGGACTGGTGATGGAGAAGCTCTGCTTTCCCGCACCGGAAGCGGGCAGAGAGTCGAAATTCAGGTTGAAGGCCCGGCGGAAGAGCCGGGGCAGACGCTGGGCAAAGTGGCTGCTGGCTGTGATTATCCTTATCTCCCTGGGGCTGAAGGTGTTGCAGTAGAGCAGCACCCCATAGCTCTCCGCCAGGGCGCAGCATTTCCGGTCCGGCCTGAGCTGACAGAGCTCGGCCTTTGCCTGGGATGAAAAGGACATGGCGGCACCTCTACTTGTCGATATCCCTGTTGATGTTCACGGAGCTGACGCCCTCGGCCTTCAGATGGTCGCAGAGGGCGGAGGCAATGGCCACGCTGCGGTGGTGGCCGCCGGTGCAGCCTATGGCCACGGTGAGGCTGAGCTTCCCCTCCTCGATGTACAAAGGCAGCAGGAAGTCCAGCATGTCCGTTATCTTTTCCATAAAGGTCCTGGTCTGCTGGCATTTGAACACGAACTCCGCCACCGGCAGGTCCAGACCGCTGAGCTGGCGCAGCTCCTCCACATAGTAGGGGTTGGGGAGGAAGCGCACGTCGAAGACCAGGTCGGCGTCCATGGGCAGGCCATGCTTGTAGCCGAAGGACATGACGGTGACGTCTATCTCCCGCTTGGCCCCCTCCCCGGCGAAGAGGGAGAAGAGCTTGCTTTGCAGCATGCCCAGAGTGAGGTTGGAGCTGTTGACTATATAGTCGGCCCGCTCCCGGATAGGGGCGAGCAGTTCTATCTCCTTGTAGACGGCGGCCTCCACCGGGGAGCCGTGGCTGGCCAGGGGATGGGGGCGGCGGCTCTCCTTGTAGCGGCGGATGAGGGTGCGCACGTCGGCGTCCATGTAGAGGATGCGGCAGTTGCAGCCCCGCTCTTTCAGTTGGTCTATGGTCTCCAGCAGCTGGCCGAAGCCGTCCTTTTCCCGCACGTCGGTGACCAGGGCCACCTTCTCGTAACGGCCGGCGGTGGCGATGCACAGCTCGGCGAAGCGGGGCATCAGGGCTATGGGCATGTTGTCCACGCAGTAGTAGTCCAGGTCCTCCAGCACGTCGGCGGCCCGGCTCTTTCCCGCACCGGACAGCCCGGTTATTATCAAAAATTCCATGTTGCCTCCCGGGGCTTATGACCCGCTCTGTTCCTGCCCATCCTCCCGGCTTCCGGGGCTGCTGACAAAATGCAGGGGGACGGCGGGACCCTTATCCTCCAGGCGGTAGTCCGGGGGCAGGATTATCATCTCCGGCTCCAGGGCTATGCCGCTGTTTTCGTATACTTTTTTCCGCACCTGGCGCATCAGTTGGTGTACGTCGTGGGAGCTGGCGTTGCCGGTGTTCACCACAAAGCCCGCGTGCTTTTCCGATACCTGGGCGCCGCCCACGGCGTAGCCTTTCAGCCCCGCCCGGTCGATGAGGGCGGCGGCGTAATTCCCCTCCGGGCGCTTGAAGGCGCTGCCGGCGGAGGGCAGGTCCAAAGGCTGCTTATCCCGGCGCTGCTGGTTCAGCTGCCGCATTTTTGCGGCTATCTCCTCCCCGTCCCCCTTTTCCAGGCGGAACACGGCGGACAGCAGCACGCAGCCCCCCATTTTCTGGAACAGGCTGCTGCGGTAGCCGAAGCTGCACTGCTCATTAGAAAGCTCATAGAGCCGCTGCTCCGGCAGGTAGTAGAGCACCACGCTCTCCACTGCGTCCTTCAGCTCTCCCCCGTAGGCGCCGGCGTTCATTATGAGCCCGCCCCCCACGCTGCCGGGGATGCCGGAGGCGAACTCCAGGCCGGAAAGCTCATGCTGCTGGGCAAAGCTGGCCAGCTTCGACAGGGACACCCCCGCCTCCGCATAGATCGCCCCGTCGGGCAGGAGGAACATTTTGCCCAGCTTGGCGGTGCTTATGATGAAGAGCTGGGGCAGGCCCTCGTCGGGGAAGAGGATGTTGGTGCCGTTGCCCAGGATGTATGGGGCCAGCTGCTGTTCTTTCAGCAGGTAGCATATCTTGGTGAGGCTGCTCACATCCGAGGGCACTGCCAGGGCCCGCACGGGCCCGCCTATCCTGAAGGAGCAGTGGGCGGACATGTTCTCGTTTTCCAGCAGCTGCAGGCCGGGCAGGGCCTCCTTTATCCTGGCTATGGCTTTTTCCAGATTTTCCATGGGATACTCCAGTCAAAAATCATAATAGACCTGCGTCGATGGCGTAGTCGTGGGCTCCCGCCAGGGCCTCTGCGGCGTTGAAGCCCATCTTCTTCTGGCGGTTGTTCATGGCGGCCAGCTCCATGATGACGGCCAGGTTCCGGCCGGGGCGGACGGGGATGGTGACCTGGGGCAGGGTGACGCCCAGGATGTCATAGGTCTCGCTGCTCAGGCCCAGGCGGTCATAGGCCTTGCCCTCCTCCCAGCGTTCCATCTTCACCACCAGGTCGATGCTGGTCTCCGGCTTCACGGCGCCCACGCCGTAGATATGGCGCACATTAATAACACCTATGCCTCTCAGCTCCATATAATACCGGATGAGCTCCGGGGCGGAGCCGACCAGCTCGTCCTTGGATATGCGCTTTATGTCCACCGCATCGTCGGCGATAAGGCGGTGGCCCCGCTTTATAAGTTCCAAGGCGGTCTCGCTCTTGCCGATGCCGCTGTCCCCCATAAGGAGCACGCCCTCGCCGTAGACCTCCACCAGCACGCCGTGGGTGGTGATGCGGGGGGCCAGGTGGGCTTTCAGGGAGCTTATCAGGTCGGCCTGGAACTCCGAGGTGTCCATGGGGGTGATGAAGAGGTTGCGGTCGTACTTCTCCGCCATATCCAGGCACTCCTGGAAGGGCCGCACCCCGTGGCAGATGACCAGGGCGCCGATGTCGTACTGCATGAACTGCTCGAAGGTCTGGAGCCGCTGTTCCGGGCTGAGGGTGTCCAGATAGGTGCTCTCCACCCGGCCTATCATCTGGATGCGGTGGGGGTCGAAGTAATTGTAAAAGCCGGTGAGCTGCATGGCGGGGCGGTTCACGTCGGTGGTTTTGATAAGGGCCGTCTCATAGTCCTTAGAGGTGTGCAGGGGCTTGAGCTGGTGTTCCTCCACCAGCGTTTTAAGTTTGACCGAATACTTGCTTATCATGGCGCCATCTCCGTTCCTGAGCAATAGATATCTATGCTACATTTTAATCGCTTTCCCCGGCTTTGGCAACAGAAATTTTACGCCCGGCTGCGTGTGCAGGGAGAAATGTTGATTTTTGTTTACAGAATTGAAAAGTTTCTCTTGCATTTGACTTTCGTATCTGCTATTATATAAAAGCTGTTCAATCAGCGAAACACAAGCAAGGAGGTGCTTCAATAATGGCAAAGTGCGAATTTTGCGACAAGGGCGTTACCTTCGGCATTAAGGTCAGCCATTCCCACAGACGGACCAACCGTGCATGGAAGCCCAATGTGAAGCGCGTCAAGGCCATCGTGGACGGTAGCCCCAAGCATGTCTACGTCTGCACTCGCTGCCTCCGCAGCGGCAAGGTCACCCGCGCTGTGTAATTTTAATCTTATTTAAATTACCCGAAACAAGCCTGTCTGCTGAAAAGACGGGCTTTTTTCGGTTCTATGGGGGAAAAGGCCCCGGGGCCGCCGGAAGCAAGACGCTTGACCGGAGAAGGGCTCTGTGGTATTTTCTGAATACGGCCCCTCCCCCAAGGGAGGACAGGGCCGAGGCAAAAGGAGATGAATAAATGAAGAAGCTGAAAAAGACTGCCGTTTTGCTGACGGTCCTGGCCCTGGCCCTGAGTCTCAGCGCCTGCGGCGAGAGCGAGCTGACGGGGACCTGGAAGGGCAGGCTGGATATGAGCCAGCAGGCGGCGGCCCGGACGGAGGCGGCCCTGGAGGGCTTTGCCCCGGCCGGGGATACGGAGAGCGGGACGCCGGAGCTGAAAGACTGTCTGGGCGGGTTCAGCTTCGGATATACCATAGTCTTCAGCGAGGACGGCAGCTTCAGCGCCGGGGCCGATGAAGAGGAGCTTGCAGCCTGCCTTGAGTCCCTGAGGGAGAGCATAAAGGAGTATTACAGGCAGCGCCTGTTCGTGAGCCTGAGCCGGACTGCGGAGGAGATGGGCCTGGCCTCGGGGGTAAGCGGGCCGGAACAGCTGGAGTCGCTGATGGGCGTCTCCCTGGACGAGGCCATATCGGAGGTCCTTGGGGTGGACCTGGAGGAGCTGGCGGAGCTGGCCCTGGCTGAGCTCCGCGCCGGACTGTCCGGGCTGGAGCTTGAGGGCAGCTGCGAATCCGGCGACGGGGAGCTTGTCCTCTCCGTCGGGGCTGGGGAGTCCGCCCGGCTCAGCTATGTCCTGGAGGGGGACAGGCTCAGCCTGAGGGCGCCGGGCGCCGGGTATCTTTTCGGCCTGGAGGGGCTGAGCTCCCTGGAACTGAGCCGGGCCTCCTGAGACCGGGAAAGATAAAGGAAAAAATAAGGAAAGAATAAAGGAAAAACAGACGCCGGGCCTGACTGTAAAAGTCAGGCCCGGCGTATTTGCGGCCGTTTTGTCCTCAGTGGCCGGAGGGCTTGCGGTAGAGCATGTTCTTTTCCCTGGTGCGGTCGGCGTAGGCCAGGTCCGCAAAGACTATCAGCAGCAGCACCCCTGCGCCCCAGATGGAGGGGCCGCCGAAAATGCCTGCGGCCAGGGTGGAGACCACGGCTCCGGCGGCAAAGGAGCAGAGCATCAGCAGATGCACCCGGAAGCGGCGGCGGATGGAGGCGTCCTCCCGGTGTCTCAGCCCCCGGGTGAGCAGCACCCCCACCTGGCGCACGTGGTTGGTGCAGAAGGTGGTGGACATGGGTATGTGCTCGGCCTGGCGGAAGGTGTTGTACTGCATGGAGCAGATGAAGTTTATGCTCACCTGGGAGATTTGGAAGGGCCAGCTGTCGGGGATGAAGCCCAGCAGCAGCACGGTGATGAGCTCTATGCCCACCAGCATGGTGTCCCAGCGGAGGAAGTGGAGCCGCTTGACCCGGTTGGGCAGCAGCTCGGAGATGACAGCCCCCAGGATATAGGCGCCGATGGGGATAAGGTAGTAGAGGGCCCGGCTCCACTGGCCGTTGCCCAGGGCCATGGACAGCAGCACCACGTTTGCGGTCTGGGCGTTGCAGAAGACGCCGCCTCTCAGGGAATAGGTAAAGGCGCCCAGGTAGCCGCCGGCGGCTATGAGCAGGGCGAATATCCATATCTTTTCACATTCCAGCACCGGCTCTTCCCGGCGCGGCTCCGGCTGGCAGTCCATATATCTCCTCCTTCAATATTAATCCCGGCCGCTCGAAGAGCGGCCGGGAAGGCATCGACTGTGTTGCTTTTATCAGAGCTGCTTCTGGGCGTTGATCTTCACGCCGGGGCCCATGGTGGAGGCGGTGACGCAGGAGCGGATGTACTGACCTTTCGCAGCTGCGGGCTTGGCCTTGATGATGGCGCCGATGAGGGCGGCGTAGTTCTCGTAGAGCTTCTCTGCGCCGAAGCTGACCTTGCCGATGGGGCAGTGGATAATGTTGGTCTTGTCCAGACGGTACTCCACCTTACCGGCTTTGGCCTCGGAGATGGCCTGCTTCAGGTTGGGGGTGACGGTGCCGGCCTTGGGGGAGGGCATCAGGCCCTTGGGGCCCAGGACTTTACCAAGACGGCCGACGGTGCCCATCATATCGGGGCTGGCGATAACGGTGTCGAACTCGAACCAGTTCTCCTTCTGGATCTTCTCCACCAGGTCCATGCCGCCGGCGTAGTCGGCGCCTGCCTCCAGGCACTCCTCCTTGCGCTCGTCCTTGCAGAAGACCAGGACGCGGACGGTCTTGCCGGTGCCGTTGGGCAGCACGATGGCGCCGCGGACCTGCTGGTCGGCGTGACGGCCGTCAACGCCCAGCTTCACGTGGAGCTCCACGGTCTCGTCGAACTTGGCCTTGCTGGCGCTGATGACCAGCTTCAGGGCCTCCATGGGGTCATAGAGGGCCTGCTTATCTATGAGCTTTGCGCTCTCTTTGTAATTTTTACCTCTAAACAATTTGATTTCCTCCTAATAATGTGGTTGAGTCGGATGGATAAATCCTCCCACGTTTAGGCTCAGTCTCCAACGACTACGCCCATGGAGCGGCAGGTACCGGCGATCATGCTCATGGCGGACTCGATGTCGGTGCAGTTGAGGTCGGGCATTTTCTGCTCGGCGATCTTGCGGACATCTTCCTTGCTGATGGTGGCCACCTTGTCCCTCTGGGGCACGCCGGAGGCGGTCTCGATGCCGCAGGCCTTCTTGATAAGCAGGGCGGCAGGAGGAGTCTTGGTGATGAAAGTGAAGCTGCGGTCGGAGTACACGGTGATGACGACGGGGATCATCATGCCCATATCGCCCTTGGTGCGCTCGTTGAAGTCCTTGGTGAACTGACCGATGTTTATACCGTACTGGCCCAGAGCGGGGCCGACGGGGGGCGCCGGAGTTGCCTTACCGGCGGGAACCTGGAATCTAACGTATCCAACAACTTTCTGTGCCATTTAAAGCACCTCTTTCTTAAATTTTAATGTTTGATGACTTCCACCTGGTCCAGCTCCAGATCCACGGGGGTCTCTCTGCCGAACATGGACACCACCACACGGACCCGGTTTTTATCCGGCTCCAGCTCGTCCACTACGCCAAGGAAGCCTGCCAGAGGCCCGTCGTTGACCTTGACCTCGTCGCCCAGGCCGTAGCCCACCACGATCTCCCGGCGTTCCACGCCCAGGTCGTAGATCTCCTGCTCCGTGAGGGGGACGGCCTTGCCGTCGGAGCCCACGAAGCCGGTGGCGCCGCGCACGTTGTGGATAAGGTGCCAGCTGTCGTCGGTGAGTATCATCTTCACCAGCACGTAGCCGGGGAACACCTTGCGCTCGACGGTTTTCTCGCCGGCGTCGGTGTATTCGGTGACGGTCTCCATGGGGATGTTGACTTCCTTGATGAGGTCCGTCATCTTTCTGTTTTCCGCAGCCTTCATCACGGCGGCGGCAACAGCGTTTTCATACCCTGAGTAGGTATGGACCACATACCATTTCGCTTCTTCGGCCATGTCGCTTAACCTGCCAGGGTGAGCAGCCCGTTGACCAGCATGGTAGCCAGTTCGTCAAAGCCCCAAAGGACGATTGCGGAAGCAAACATCACGCCGAGGGAGATGAGCACGTTCTTACCCAGAGTCTGGGGGGTAGGCCATATGACCTTTTTCAGTTCGCTCTTCATCTCACGGAACCAGCGGACTATCCTCTGAAAGAAGCCGGGCTTGACGTCGTCCTTTTTGACGGCGGTGACAGCCTTGCTGGGTGCGCTGCCGCGTTTCTTTTCTTCAGCCATTTTCACGCATCCTTTCAGAACTTACTTGGTTTCCACATGCTTGGTGTGCTTTCTGCAGAAGGGGCAATATTTGCTGCGCTCCAAACGGTCGGAAGTATTCTTCTTGTTCTTGACCGTGTTGTAGTTCCTCTGCTTGCATTCTTCGCATCTGAGTGTGATTTTAACTCTTGCGCC
>DVHY01000171.1 GCA_018711755.1 Candidatus Limivicinus faecipullorum
GTTTTCATGGCGCTTGTTCCTTTCATGGATGTTTGCCCGCAGGCAAATTGAAATGGATAAAGATATGGTTCTTTATAAATCATAGTATAAGAGACTGGCCCTGTCAACGTATAATTGACCAAAGCCGGAGGCCATCGGGGCCCTGGAAAAAGGAAAATATGTTGAATCCTACGAAAAATTTTCTTAGATAAAATAATACAAAAAATGCATTGACACAGGCGTTGAACCTTGGTAATATACAATCATAGGTGCGGTTATTTATTTAACATAGCCTATGACAGGCCGATTTTCGCCGGGGCGGGCCTGACCGCTGACGCCCCCGGACAGAGCGCGGCCGCCGGAAAAGATATATGCAGCATGCGCTGTGTATAAAAGAATTTGAAATGAGAAAGGGAAGAACAATGAAAAAGATTATCAGTCTGATTCTCCTGCTGTGCATGGTATTTGCACTTGTCGCCTGCGGCAGCGCCGAGACTCCCGCTGAGGATGCCGCTACCGAGGCTCCCGCTGAGGACGCCGCTACCGAGGCTCCCGCTGAGGACGCCGAGGCTCCCGCCGAGGATGCCGGCGCTGAGGCCACTTACACCCTGGGCATGGGCGTTGTCTCCAACTTCGACAGCTCCGCTGCCGGCAATGCTCAGATTGATACCACCTTCGCCGCCATCGTTACCGACGCCGACGGCAAGATCGTCTCCTGCCGCCTGGATGTGGCCCAGAACAAGATGAACGTGGCCGACGGCCTTGTCACCACCGGCAACGAGTACCCCACCAAGATGGAGAAGGGCACCGACTACGGCATGGCTCCTGTCAGCTCCATTGGCGCTGAGTGGGACGCCCAGGCCAAGGCCTTTGAGGAGTTTGTAGTTGGCAAGACCGTTGACGAGGTCGTGGCTCTGGAGACCCAGGAGAGCAATGGCCACCAGGTCGCCGTTGACGAGACCCTGTTCGCCGGCTGCACCATGGACATCGTTGACTTCAAGGCTGCTGTTGAGAAGGCCGGTTCCGACGCTTGGGCCGTCACTTTCACCACTGCCGATGCCTTCACTCTGGGTGTCGCTGCAATCACCGATGATGCCGACTCCACCGCTCCCACCGCTGATGCTGACGGCGTTGTAAAGATGTACACCGAGTTCGGCGCTGCCGTTGTGGGTGCTGACGGCACCATCCTGGCCGCCCTCAACGACGCCATCCAGCCCAACATCACCGTGGATCCCGCCGGCGAGATCGTCTCCACCGAGTACAAGGGAACCAAGCGTGAGCTGGGCGCCGACTACGGCATGGCTCCTGTCAGCGCAATAGGCGCTGAGTGGGATGCTCAGTCCGCCGCTTTCTCCCAGTTCGTGGTTGGCAAGACCGCCGATGAGGTTGCTGCTCTGGAGACTCAGGAGAGCAATGGCCACAATGTGACTGTTGACGAGACCCTGTACGCTTCCTGCTCCATGGATATCACCGGCATGATGGCCGTCATTTCCACCGCTGCAAACTACGCCCGCTAAGTTCTGAGCGCGGAACAAATCAGAGAACAATTTAAAATTTCAGCTGTAAAAACATAGGAGATGAAAACATTGAAGAGAACAGGCTGGGTGCTTTGCGCTGCCCTATTTGCAGCCCTGCTGCTGGCGGGCTGCGCCGGGAAGAAGACAAACATCGAGCCTCAGGGTAAAGCATACTTTACCTACTTCGATACAGTCTCCTATGTGTACAGCTACGCAGGAGATTCGGCAGAACGCTTTGAGGAACGTTCTGCCGAAGTTTCTAATATTCTGGGAGAATATCACAAGCTCTTTGATATTTACCACGAGTACTCCGGGGTGAACAATCTTTGCACCCTGAACAAACAGGCGGGGGGAGAGCCCCTGACTGTGGATGAAAAGCTTGTGGAATTTCTGCTGTATGCCCGGGACCTATATGAACTTACAGACGGAGAGATGAACATCATGATGGGATCAGTTCTCCGCCTGTGGCACGACTGCCGGGAGGCAGCCGGTGAGGACCCGAATAACGCGGCCATCCCCAGTGAAGAGGAACTGGCGGAGGCGGCGCAGCACATGGACTTTTCCGCTCTTGAGATAGATGAGGAGAACATGACGGTGCGTATCACCGACCCGGAGGCATCCATAGATGTGGGGGCCCTGGGCAAAGGTTACGCCACCCAGCGGGCAGCGGACTTCCTGAGGGAGGACGGCGCCCAGGGGTATGTGCTGAACGTAGGGGGCAACATCCGCATTATCGGCACCAAGCCCGACGGAAGCGGCTGGGTCACGGCTATCCGGGACCCGGAGGGCAGCCAGGAGGAATATGCTCTGGACCTGCTCCTTCAGGATACGGCCTGCGTCACATCAGGAATTTATGAGCGATATTTCGTGGTGGACGGGCAGCGTTACCACCACATAATAGATAAGGATACATTGTACCCGGCGGATTACTTCGCCTCACTCACCGTGCTCACCCAGGACAGCGGACTGGCCGACGCTCTGTCTACGGCCCTGTTCTGCATGTCCAAGGAGGATGGGGAAGAGCTGATATCCGGCCTGGGTGGAGTGGAAGTGGTCTGGATATATAAGGACGGACGGATAGAATACACCGAGGGTGTAAGAGATTTGATAGTGGAAAAAAGTTGAGAAGAGGAGGTAGATGTGCAATGAGCTTTAAAAAGAGCATTTCATCCCTGAAATTACCCCATCACAAGAACACTGCGGCCATGGCCGCAGTGAAGATAGCGCCTCCTGAAGAGGTGCTGCTGCCTATGAACATGCACTCCGGCCACGACGCGGAACCTGTTGTCGCCGTGGGCGAGCATGTGCTCATCGGACAGCTGGTAGCCCGGGAGGAGGGCAGAAACTCTGCGCCGGTATACGCCAGCATCTCCGGCCAGGTGGCCGCCATTGAGGACTATACCAATGAGACCGGCCGCAAGACCAAGGCCATCCGCATAGTCTCCGACGGCAAGATGGAGGTATCCCCAGAGGTCAAGCCCCCGGAGATCCACGATTTGGACAGCTTCCTGGCCGCAGTGAGAGACAGCGGCATAGTGGGCCTGGGCGGCGCAGCCTTCCCCCTGTGGGCGAAGCTGGACGCCATACGCCGGGGCCCCATCAAGACGGTGCTTATAAACGGCGCGGAGTGCGAGCCCTTCATAACCAGTGACCACCGCACCATGGTGGAGCACAGCGACCTTATCGTAAAGGGCGTGGAGCTGCTGAAGGAGTATCTCCACAGCGAGAAATTCATCCTGGGCATCGAGAACAACAAGCCCGACGCCATAGCCGAGATGGAGAGAGTCTTTGCCGGGGACAGCGCCGTGGAGGTCAAGGCCCTCACCAGCGTGTACCCCCAGGGCGCAAAGCAGGTGCTGCTGTATAACGCCGCAGGCCTTGTGGTAGGCGAGGGCCAGCGCCTGGCCTCTCTGGGCTATATCATCATCAACGTCACCTCCCTGGCCAAGATGGCCGAGTATATCCAGACCGGCATGCCTCTGGTGGAGCGCTGCATCACCGTGGACGGCTCCGCCGTGAAGGAACCCAAGAACCTTCTGGTGCCTGTGGGCACCCGGATAAGCTGCCTGATAGAGAATGCCGGCGGCTTCTCCTGCGAGCCCGGCAAGATACTTTTCGGCGGCCCCATGATGGGCCATGCCGCCTATTCCGTGGACCAGCCGGTGGTGAAGGCCACCAACGCCATCCTAGCCTTCAACAAGGCCGATTCCGCCGCCCTGGAGCCCAGCGCCTGCATCCACTGCGGCCGCTGCGTGGAGAACTGCCCCCTGGGCCTCAACCCCACCGCCTATGCCAAGGCTCTGGATATCGACGACGAGGCGGAGCGCTTTGCCGTTTTGGAGAAGGAGAAGGTCTCCATGTGCATGGAGTGCGGCTCCTGCTCCTATGTCTGCCCGGCCCGCCGCCCCCTGGTGCAGAACAACCAGAAGGCCAAGGGCTTTGTGAGAGCTTACAAGGCTCAGCTTAAAGAGAAAGAAGGAGGAAAGTAATATGGAAAGCAGTCTCATACTTTCATCCGCTCCTCATATCCATACCAAGGACACCAGCCGGCGGATAATGCTGGATGTGATAATCGCCCTGCTGCCCGCCGTTGTGGCCTCCGTGGTCATCTTCGGCGTCAAGGCCCTGGGCATCATCGCCGCCTGCGTCATAGCGGCAGTGGTAAGCGAGGCCGTATTTGACCTGATAGTGGGCAAGAAGCAGACCGTGGGCGATTTGAGCGCCGTGGTCACCGGCTTGCTGCTGGCCCTGAACCTGAGCACCAACGTGGCCATATGGCAGTGCGTGGTGGGCTCGGTGTTTGCCATCGTTGTGGTCAAGTGCCTCTTCGGCGGCCTGGGCAAGAACTTTGCAAACCCCGCCATCACCGGCCGTGTGTTCATGCTGCTGGCCTTCTCCTCCGTGGCGGGAGGCGCAAACCCCGTCATCGTGGAGCTCACCACCACCGCAACGC
Organism: Candidatus Limivicinus faecipullorum; assembly: GCA_018711755.1. Classification (GTDB taxonomy): domain Bacteria; phylum Bacillota; class Clostridia; order Oscillospirales; family Oscillospiraceae; genus Limivicinus; species Limivicinus faecipullorum. The sequence goes on from DVHY01000171.1 coordinate 4,450, forward strand.
CCCTGGAGCTGATAGCCCAGCAGGCCGAAAACGCCCCCACCCTCATGGAGCTGTTTCTGGGTCTCCATGGCGGCGCCATCGGCGAGACCTGCTGCCTGGCCCTGCTCATCGGCTTTGCCTACCTGCTTGTAAGAAAAGTGATAAAGTGGCACGTGCCGGTGATATTCATCGCCACCGTGTTCGTCTGCTACCTGATAGCCACCGGAGACTTTACATATGCTCTGTCGGAGATACTGGCGGGCGGCCTGTTCATAGGCGCCATCTTCATGGCCACCGACTATGTCACCTCCCCCATCACCCTGAAGGGCAAGATGGTGTTTGCCCTGGGCTGCGGCCTGGTGACCTTTGTCATCCGCTACTTCTGCGCCTACCCCGAGGGCGTGTCCTTCTCCATCCTGGCTATGAACATCCTCACTCCTTATATTGAGAAGTGGACTGCAAATACACCTTTGGGAGGTTCTAAAAATGGCTAAAAAAGAATTTTCCAAATCCATAGTTCTGCTGCTGGTCCTGTTCATAGTGGCAGCTCTGGCCCTGACCGGCATAAATACCGTCACCGCCCCCATCATAGAGGCCAACGGGGCCTCCGCCCAGTTCGAGCCCCTCTTCGCCGTCATGCCTGAGGCGGAGAACTTTGAAGTCCTCTACGACGTGAACGACGCGGCCTCCACCGCTCTGGTAGACGTGCCTGCCACGGTCCAGGGGGTATACAGCGAGACCTCCGGCCTGGGATATGCTGTGACCCTCTCCACCAGCGAGGGCTACACCAAGGAGCCCATAACCATGACCCTGGCCATAGACGCCGAGGGTAAGATCTCCGCTCTGGAAGTCACCTCCTATCCTGAGACCAAGGACGTGGGGGCCGATTACCCTCTGACTTATGTGGGCCAGGACTCCGCACTGGGCGGCGTCAGCCTGGTGGCGGGAGTGACCTTCAGCTCCTCTGCCATTAAGAATGCCGTTACCGACGGCTTCAACGTTTTGATAAATAACGGCCTTGTGGGCGCCGGACAGAAGAGCGACGACCAGGTGCTCCTGGAGCTGCTGCCTCAGGTCTACTCAGGTATCGCCAACAGCGGCGCTATCCTTCAGTATGAGGAGGCCGAGGTGGATTCCGGCTCTATTGTGAAGGCCCTGAAAGCTCTCAACGGCACCGGCTATGCCTTCATACTAAATGACGGTTCTGCCAACTATCTGGGTGTCTGCACTCTGGCCGGCGGCGCAAAGATAGTTGACCTGGAGGGCAGCGAGGTTGACAACTCCGCCATGCTGGAGGAGATAAAGGCCTACACCGCCGAAAACGCCGAGTCCCAGGCCGAGCAGGAGATAGCCAAGCTCCAGCGCATCACCTCCGAGACCGCCGAGGTAAGCGCCCTGTCTGTGGATATCTGCAACAGCATCAGCGGTGTGTACTCCATAGTGGACGGCGGCGTACAGTACTATGGCTTTGTCAGTCGCAGCTACGGCTACAACAATATGACCATGCCCATCTACTTCGTGCTGGATGAAAACGGCGCCATAGTAAAGATGACCTGTGACGAGCTGATACTCTACGCTGAGTACTTCACCACCTATACTCTGGACGAGCCCAGCTACAAGGAAGGCTTTGTGGGCCTGACTACCGACAGCTACACCGGTGAGCAGGCTTTCATCTCCGGCGCCACCATGAGCAGTGACGCTGTTGACATTGCCACCAAAGATGCCTTTGCCGCCTTTGCGGCCATATCCTAAAGGAGGGGAAAAGGATGAACGAAACTAAAAACAGCCCCAAACTCCTTGAGGCCATAGGCGCAAACCCGGTCCTGGTCCTGCTCCTGGGCGCCTGCCCGGCCCTGGCCCTGACCGCCGACGTGCGCTCCGCTCTGGCCATCGGCCTTGCGGTGCTGGCAGTGATGCTGCTGAGCAGCCTGGTGATGGGCCTCCTCTCGAAGCTCATACCCCAGAGCGCAAGACTGGCCGCAGGGGTGCTGGTCACTGCCGCCTTTGTTTCCGCGGCGGACATGCTGATGAACGCCTATCTGCCCGGCACCTATAAGATGATGGGCCTGTACCTGGCCGTCATCGCCGTGGACCTGCTGAGCTTCGGTGCGGCTGAAAACGCCGCCAAGGCAGGTGTGGGCAAGGCCCTGGCAAACGCCGCCCTCACCGGCGTCTACTTCACCCTGGTCATCCTGGTGGTGGCCGCCGTGAGGGAGCTCTTCGGCGCTGGCAGCTTTGCCGGAAACGAGATAGCCTTCCTGAAGGACCATGCCGTCCCCCTGCTGAGCCAGGCCTCCGGCGGCTTCATGATCCTGGCCTTTGCTGCCGCCGTGGTCAACAAGCTCTGCAAGGGCTGCTGCCTCTGCCAGGGCAAGGGCATAGCCTTTGCCGCCGCCGGACTGGACAGTGTGGAAGACGCTGAGAAGGAGGAAGAGAAATGAAGGAAATACTTCTTTTGATCCTTGGCGGAGTGCTTGCCAATAACTATGCCTTTGAAAAGTTTTTGGGCGTGAGCCCCATGCTGGGTTATTCCCGCCGGGGCAGCAAGCTGCTGGCTATGGGCCTTGCCGTCACCGTGGTGATGCTCCTCACCGCCGCCATCGCCTGGCCCGTACAGGGCCTGCTGGAGCAGTATGCTCTGGGCTACCTGCAGATACTGGTGTATGTGGCCATAATACTGATAGTCGTCTACCTTGTGGACCTGGTGGCCAAGGCCGCCTTCCACAAGTGCCTGGGCGTGTACTTCCCCCTTATAGCCCTCAACAGCGCAGTGCTGGGCCTGGCCCTGGAGAACGTCTCTGAAGGCTATGGCTACGGCCAGGCTCTGGCCGCCGCTCTGGGCGTGGGCCTGGGCTTCCTGGCAGCCCTCTTCCTCATGGCCGGGGTCAACAGCCGCATCGACAAGAAACAGGTGCCGGCAGCTTTCCGGGGCCTGCCCATCCAGCTCCTGGCCGCCTCCATAATCGCCATGGCGCTGGTCGCCTTTAAATGAACCTGTCCGGGAAAAAACGCCTGGCCGATTTTATACTGATAGCCCTGCTGCTGCTGCTGGCGCTGGTGTGCTACCTGCTGTTTTCCGGCAGCGGCAGCCATGGCAGCGTGGCCGTGGTCTGTGTCAACGGGGAAGAGGTGGCCAGATATTCCCTGGCCGAGGAGGGCCGGTACGAGCTCAACGGCGGCAGCAATATCCTGATAATCCGGGATGGCTGCGCCTGGCTGGAGGACGCCGACTGCCCGGACAAGCTCTGTGTCCGCCAGGGCAAGATAGAGCTGGACGGACAGTGTATCACCTGCCTGCCCAATAAGCTCACAGTCACCATCTATGCCGACAACAGCGAAGTGGAGCTGATAAGCGGATGAAGACAAAAAAGATAGCGGTAATGGCCCTGGCGGCGGCGCTGGCGATGATACTCTCCTTTGTGGAGAGCCAGATACCGGCCTTCGTGGCCATACCCGGGGTGAAGGTGGGCCTGGCCAACATAGCCGTGGTCTTCGTGCTCTATAAGCTGGGCTGGAAAGAGGCGATAGCCATATCCCTTATCCGGGTGTTCGTGGTCTCCGTCCTCTTCGGCACCGCCGTGAGCCTTTTCTACAGTGTGGCCGGAGCAGTGCTGAGCCTGACGGGCATGGTCCTGCTGAAGAAGACAGGGCTGTTTTCCACCGTGGCCGTCAGCGTCACCGGCGGCGTGCTCCACAACGTGGGGCAGATAGCCATGGCCTGCTTTCTGCTGGAGACCAATGTTATCAAGTATTACCTGCCCTTCCTGATAGTCAGCGGCGTGATAGCCGGTATTGTTATCGGTATAATTGCGGCAATAATGGTCAATCGCGTGAACGTGGAATATTGATTGGCAAGTACGGCGGAGCTTCGGCTCCGCCGTTTTTGTCCCCATCTCCGGGAGAACGCCCAAAAAATATTTTGCACTACGAAAGAAAT
>DVHY01000172.1 GCA_018711755.1 Candidatus Limivicinus faecipullorum
ATGCCGCAGCCGGCCAGGACCTTGGGGTGGACCATGCCGGCGCCCAGCACCTCTATCCAGCCTTCCCCCTTGCAGGTGGGGCAGCCCTTGCCGCCGCACTTGTGGCACTGGATGTCCAGCTCGCAGCTGGGTTCGGTGAAGGGGAAGTGGTGGGGACGGAAGCGGGTGACGGTGCCCTTGCCGTATATCTTCTCCACCACCAGGTTCAGCGTGGCTTTCAGGTCTGCCATGGTGATGCCCTTGTCTATGACCATGCCCTCTATCTGGTGGAACATGGGAGAGTGGGTGGCGTCCACCTCGTCCTTACGGTAGACCCGGCCGGGGGCTATCATGCGGATGGGCAGGCTCTTGGTCTCCATGGCATGGACCTGCATGGGAGAGGTCTGGGTGCGCAGCAGCACCCGGCCGTCCTCGGTGAAGTAGAAGGTATCGGTCCAGTCTCTGGAGGGGTGGCTCTCTTCGATGTTCAGCTTGGTGAAGTTATACTCCGCCAGCTCCACCTCCGGGCCGTCCACTATCTCAAAGCCCATGCCGATGAAGATATCCTTTATCTGGTCCAGCACATTGTACATGGGGTGCTTGTGGCCCAGCTGTACCTTCTCCCCGGGCATGGTCACATCCAGGGCTTCATCCCTCAGTTTCTTTTCCAGCAGGGCGGAGCTGAGCTGGTTCTTGCGCTGCTCGATGGCGTTTTCAATGTCGCTTCTCAGCTGGTTTGCCAGCTGACCCATGGCGGGGCGCTCCTCGGCGGAGAGGCTGCCCATCTGGCGGAGGATGGCGGTGAGCTCCCCCTTCTTGCCCAGGTACTTGACCCGCAGAGCCTCCAGGCTCTCTGCGCCCTCACATTCCAGGATAGCCTTGACGGCGGACTCCCTAAGTTGCTGCATCAGTTCTTTCATGTCTCAATCTCCTGTAAAAAAATAAAGCCTCCGCCCCAAAAGGGACGAAAGCCAAAACTTCCGTGGTACCACCCACATTCGGCAAAATGCCGCACTCGAAGCGCTTAACGCGCGCTGCACGCCGGTGATTGGCCGGAGCTCCCGGGCGAACCAAGCGGCCTTGTCCCAGGGGGCTCACAGCCGCCGGCCCCCATTCTCTGCCGGACAAATTACCCGCTATTTTCCCGTTCTCTGCAATAACTCGTACAGTTTAGCATACAGTTTCATTTTTTTCAAGAGGGATTTGACTATTTTGCCGCCGATGATTATAATGTCCCTGGACAAAGCATATAGTCAGGCATAAGATTTTTTTCGGAGGACGGATAAGCCATGAAAAAACTGTGCCTGCCCCTGCTTTTGATAATGTGCCTGCTGCTTGGCGCCTGCGGCGGCCGGGAGTTTTCCGACGCCCATGAGCAGCTGACCCAGCGTTTGGGAGCCGCCGAGGCTCTCAGCTTCACCGCCAATGTCCGGGCGGAATACGAAAACAAGACCGCCCGCTTCACCCTCAGCTACAGCGAGGACAGCCAGGGCGGCAGCGTCACCGTTCTGGCCCCCCAGCTAATAGCCGGGGTCACCGCCAGAGTCAAGCCCGACGGCGCAAGTCTGGAATATGACGGCATCAGCCTGGGCACCGGCGAGCTGGACGACTATGGGCTCTCCCCCATGTCTGCCCTGCCCCTGCTGGTGCAGGCCCTGAAAACAGGGGCCCTGGACTCCGGCTGGACCGAGGGGGACTACACCGTGATGCAGATAGACAGCACCGATACCCTCAGCTGCACCGTGTGGTTCCGGCCCGACGGCCTTGAACCCTGCCAGGCGGAGCTCATCAGCGACGGCCGGGTCAAGGTGTTCATAGAGATAAGCGACTGGCAGGAGGGAGCTCAAGTTCCCGCCCCCACTCTGGAGGAGCCCACAGGGGAAATACTGGAGTACTGACACAATGGAAGACTTACAAAAGAGGACCTGGGCGGAGATAAGCCTGGAGAATATAAGACACAATTACAGAGCCATCCGCTCCTCCCTGCCCGCCGGCTGCCGCTTCCTGGGAGTGGTGAAGGCGGACGCCTACGGCCACGGCGCCCTTAGGGTCTCCCGGCTATTGCAGGAGGAAGGCGCCGACTATCTGGCGGTGTCCTGTCTGGACGAGGCCCTGGAGCTGAGGCAGGGAGGCATCAGCCTGCCCATCCTTATCCTGGGCCACACGCCCCCGGAGTACACCGCCCAGCTCATCAGCCTGGACATCACCCAGACCGTCACCTGTCTGGCCAAGGCTCTGGAATACTCCGCCGAGGCTTCCCGTCTGGGCCGGGAGCTGAAGATACATATAAAGCTGGACACCGGCATGTCCCGCCTGGGCTATCTCTGTGCCGGAGAGCACTTTGACGAGGGCGTGGAAAACCTCATAGAGTCCTGCCGCCTCCCCGGCCTTATCCACGAGGGCATCTACACCCACTTTGCCGTCTCCGACCAGGAGGATGAGGAGAGCCGGGAATATACCCGGCAGCAGTTCAAACTCTTCATGGACGTCCTTGCCGCCGTGAAAGAGCGGGGAGGAATCAGCTTCCCCCTGCGCCACTGTGCCAACAGCGGAGCGGTGATTAATCACCCGGAGACCGCCCTGGACATGGTGCGCCCCGGCCTGCTCCTCTATGGCTACGGCGACGGGGGACGGCTGGGCCTGCGCCCCTGCATGCGCCTGGTCACCACCGTGAGCACCATCAAGTTCTACGAGCCGGGCACCTCCATAAGCTATGGCCGCCGCTATGTCACCGACCGGCGCACCCGTATGGGTGTGCTGGCCATTGGCTATGCCGACGGGCTCTTCCGGGCCGTGAGCAACAAGTGCGCCTTTGCCGCCGGCTCCGGCTTTGCCCCCCAGCGGGGCACAATCTGCATGGACATGTGCATGGTGGATTTGACGGAGCTGCCGGAGGTGGACGTGGGCAGCCAGGTGGAGCTCTTCGGGGAGAGATGCAGCATATATCAGCTCTCCCAGGCCGCCGGCACCATCCCCTACGAGCTGCTGTGCTCGGTATCCAAGCGGGTGCCCAGAGTGTATTTGTAAGCATTTATATGTAAAGCCCAGCCCGGGCTCCTGTTCTGGCTGGGCTTTATGTTTAAACCTCAGCTTATTAGGCTTCTTTTGTAAAGGAAGCTTGACAAGCCGTGAGTACTATGCTATATTGGCATTGTAAAGGAAACTTGTCAAAAGTTTTGAAAGGGGCACAGACATGGAAAACCGTGTGGAGGAGCTGCGCAAATCTCTGGGATTGAATCAGGAGGACTTTGCCAAAGCCATCAGGGTCTCCCGCCAGACCGTCAGCTCCATCGAGACCGGGAAATATAACCCTTCTCTGGAGCTGGCCTTTACAATAGCAGACTATTTCAAACTGAGTATTGAAGAAATCTTCATTCATGAGAGGAGAGAGCCATGAAAAAATCCCAGCTTATCAACGGCGTCATCTATACCGTATTGGGTCTTGCCGTACTGCTTATTGCCATTTTTACTGATACAGAGATCAGCATACTCTACGGCATTGGCGGCGCTCTGACCGGCCCGGGGATTGCCATGATTGCAAGATACTTTTATTGGAGCAGTCCCAAAAACCGGCAGCGCTATGAGGAGCGCCTGGAAAATGAGCGGATAGAAATGAACGATGAGCTGAAGCAAAAGCTCCGTGACCGCTCCGGCCGCTATGCCTATGTGCTGGGCCTTGTGACAGTAAGCCTTTCCCTTTTCGTTATCGGCATATTGGACAGTCTGGGTCTTATTGGAGACAGCCTGCCGCTGGTTTGGTATCTCAGCGCATATCTTATCTTCCAGATCATCGCCGGTATAGTGATCTTCAACCGGCTCTTAAAAAAATATTGAGCCTGAGTCACACCAAAGTCGGAATCCCAGCCATCACCCAATAACAACAGAGGCCCCGAAGCGGGGGCCTCTGTTGTTATGTAAATCAAATTATGTAATTTGTATTATGTCACTCGCTTAACAGGCCCAGGAAGCAGTCCTGGCTGGCTATCTCCCCATAGAGGATGGCTCCGGGCCTTCCGAAGTCGTAGACCTTGACGACCCCCTTAAGGCTCTCCTCCCCGCCCAGCTCCATAAACCGGTCGGGAAAGCTGTCAAAGAGGGCCTCATTGAAGCTGCAGCCCTCCTCACCCTGGTAAACGGCGGCGTAATATATCCCGCTCTCTACCAGGTCCTGGAAGAAGTGGCTGCCGTAGCTCAGCTCCGGGCGCAGGCCGTGGGAGCTGTAGGCCAGCTCGCACATGCACTGAAATTTGCTTATCTCCGCGAAGCTCACCGGCACACCCAAGCTGGGGGTGGTGGTGCCCCAGCGGCCCGGTCCCAGGAGCACGGCGTTTTTATCTTTCAGCCGGGCATTGAGCTTGCCCACCGCCCGTGCCACGGAGTACTTCATGCTCTCCGGCAGCTCCAGGTATGGCTCCACCTTTACAAAGACACCGTAGCGCACCGGCACGCAGACATTGCCCCCCATGAAGTTGCCCTTTATTCTGAACAGGAAGTCCTTCACCTTAGGCATGACTCCCGCCTGGCCCAGGCCGTGGGTCTGGAGGGGACGGCACTGGAGCAGGTTCACCCGGTAGTTTCCATCCTTATCGAAGTTGCAGGCGTACTCCACGTCCACCGGGTAGTTGTACTTCTCCTGGAGCATGGCCATTATCCGGGTCATGGTCTGGGTGAAGTCGGTGCCTCTGAGCATGCGCCGGAAATTGATGATAAAGGGGGCGGGCTCGTCATAGATGCCCAGCTCCCGGAAGCGGGCGATGCTGGCCATGTCCGGCTCCATGAACAGGGAGGTGTCGGTGCTCATATCCTTTCGGTCCAGCTCCTCCAGTCTCCGGTTGGTAAAGGTATTGTAGCGCAGGTCTATAAGGTCAACCTTGTGCTGGGAGTATTTGTACTCGTCCCCGTAGTTCACCATGGGCGGGGCCAGGGGCTCGTCCAGGTTTATGAGCCGGGCGTAATCCTCCGCCTCCCGGTCCACGGCCCGGGTGCCCATGCCGAAGACCAGGCGCAGCATGCCCTTGTTGCCCTTGGCGGCGGAGACGCTGTTCACATACAGGTTTTGGGAGTGTCCCACTCCCGCCACATGGGGGTAGTAGTAGCGGCCGTGGCGGTCGCCGCAGACCCTCATCACCAGCAGGGCCATCTGCTCGTCCCTGTCCAGCAGGTTTCGCTCTATGCGGTATTTGTAGGCCTCCTCGCTGACGGTGCTGGCATAGACCTGGCGCACCGCCGCCTCGAACTGGCGGTAGCGTTGGTCCAGCGTCCCCTGGTTGGGGCAGAACACGCTGTCATACTTTCCGGCAAATGCGTTGCCGAAGCCGTCTTCCAGCAGGGAGCTGGAGCGGACTATGATGGGCGACTGGCCGAAGTATTCCAGCATGGACAAAAACTGCTCCTTTATGGCGGGCATGAAGCTGCCGTTTAAAAGCAGCTGCTTCAGCTCCGGGGACAAGCGCAGATAGTCCTCCGGCTTCAGCATCTGGGTGCGCAGTTCCCAGATGCCGCTCTGCACCGCATAGGTGTAGAACACGTCCGCCCCGATGAAGTAGGAGTCGTGGGGCTCGATGCGCTTTTTGTACAGCTCCGGGTCCGTGTCCCGGATGACATTTCTGGCCAGGAGCATGCCCACGGCCTTGCCGCCGATGCAGCCGGTGCCGATGACCCGTTTCTTTATGGCCATCAGGTCCTCCATGGTGAAATACTTCCGGCACAGCTCCAGGCGCTTGGGCTCGTTGCCCAGCAGGCAGCGGAGTATATTCTCCTTGAGGGCCCGGCCCTCCTCGTCCACCGGCTCGGCGCTGCCGTTTTTCACCGAGTCGAACATGCTGTCCCAGCAGTCCCGGCGCTCGCCGGTCTGGGTGAAGATGTCGAAGATGGCGTAGAGCTCGGCGCTGGAGGTGAGGGTACGGCAATGGCCCCCCTCCAGCTTGATGGGGTAATACATGTCCTCGGTCTGCCGCCCGGCCACCTTCACCGGGTGGATGTAGGTGCTGCCGTCTATGTTGCGGATGTTTATCAGCACCGGGGTGGCCGAACGGATGCGGGAGACGGTGTCGTATATGTGCCGCTCATACTTGATGCAGGTATAGGCTATGGAATGGCGGCTGTGGCTGAAGGCGCTGGTGAGGCAGAAGAAGTTGCACACCATGTGGTCGGAGAACCAGAAGTGCTGAAGGCAGGACAGGCAGTCGGTTATGAATATGCTGTCCTCCGGCTCGGCGCTGACTATACGGTGTATCTGCACCGAGAAGGTCTCAAAGCCCACCGCCGGGTCCAGCACGTACTTCTTCACATTGGCCCCCCGCTTTATCAGGGCCTCGTCGTCCACCACCTCGGCGTGATCGGCAAAACGCAGGTACACGATACGCTGCTGCGTCCGGGCTACGCTGGCCACCAGCTGGCTCACCACAAACACATAGTCCCCCATGTTCTCTATCTGCCAGGTCACCGTGTCCCCCCAGCGCAGGTAGTCCAGGGTCTTGTCCAGCCCCTCGATGCCGGTACTTATATATTTGGCTTTTCCCATTGGCCTTCCTCCTTCTCGCATATTTTCTTCCGCAAGCGGGCCGCCCGGGGCAGCCCTTCCTTTTATGGGAAAATTATAAACGAGGAAGCGGGCTTATGGCAACAAAAAAGCCCGGAGAAAAAGGAAAAAAATTTCCCCGCAGCCCTTGCCGCGGGGAAATCCGGCTCTATCTTTACTTCTTGCGGACTATATTGTCCTTATCCTTATATATGCTGTCGGGAGGGATGACGCCCCGGACGCAGGAGGTGGGATAGATATTGGAATTGCGGCCCACCACGGTGCCGGGATTGAGGACGCTGTTGCAGCCCACTTCCACGCAGTCTCCCAGCATGGCGCCGAACTTCTTGCGGCCGGTGGCTATAGGGCCTGCCGGGTCCTTAACCACCACCAGGGTCTTGTCGCTCTTCACGTTGCTGGTGATGGAGCCGGCGCCCATGTGGGCCTTGTAGCCCAGCACCGAGTCGCCCACATAGTTGTAGTGGGGAGTCTGGACATTGTCAAAAAGCACCACGTTTTTCAGCTCCACAGAGTTGCCCACCACGGCGTTCTTGCCCACAATGGCGCTGCCCCGGATGAAGGCGCAGTGGCGCACCTCGGCGCCGTGGTCTATGATGCAGGGGGCACCCAGATAGGCGGAGGGGAAGACTTTGGCGTCCTTGGCCACCCACACGCCCTCACTGGGGTTGTCGTACTCCTCAGGGCTGAGGGTGGGGCCCAGCTTCAATATGAAGCTCTTTATCTCGTCCAGCACCTCCCAGGGATAGGTCTTGCCCTCAAAAAGCTCCTTTGCTATGGTCTTATCCAAATCAAAGAGTTCTTTTATCTCCGTCATCATTTCACCTTTATCAGCTTTCCCGCCGCAGCCATGGCGGCGATAATCTCATCCACCTTCTCCTCGCAGAGCTCGTCGCTGGTGGCCTCCACCATTACCCGGAGCAGGGGCTCGGTGCCGCTCTTTCTCAGCACCACACGGCCCTCGTCCCCCAGGTCCGCCTCCACCTTCTTCACGGCGGCCTTTACCTCATCGCAGTTCAAAGTCTCGTCCTTGTCGGTGACCACCACGTTCTTCAGCTTCTGGGGATACATGGTCATGCCGGAAGCCAGCACGGAGAGAGGCTCCTTGGTCTCGGTGATACACTCCATCACCTTTATGGCCGTGAGCAGGCCGTCGCCGGTGTTGGCGTGAAGGCCGAAAATGATGTGGCCGGACTGCTCTCCGCCGATGATGTGGCCGTTCTGGCGCATGTTCTCCGCCACGTACTTGTCGCCCACGGCGGTCTTCTCATAGCCTATGCCCAGGCTGTCCAGAGCCTTGTAAAGGCCCATGTTGGACATGATGGTGGTGACCACCTTGGAGTCTCCCAGCATGCCCTTGTCCTGCATGTACTTTGCGCAGACATACATGATATGGTCGCCGTTTATCACATTGCCCTTCTCGTCCACGGCCAGGCAGCGGTCGGCGTCCCCATCGAAAGCGAAGCCCACATCCAGGCCGTTGTCCAGCACGAACTTCTGCAGCTGACCGATGTGGGTGGAGCCGCAGTCCACATTGATGTTCAACCCGTCGGGCCGATTGGAGATCACATAGGTGTCGGCCCCCAGAGCGTCAAAGACACTCTTGGCCATCTGCCAGGTGCTGCCGTTGGCGCAGTCCAGGCCGATCTTGAAGTTCTTGTAGGAGCGGGTGGCCAGAGAGATGAGATAGCCTATGTAGCGGTTGCGCCCGGCTGAGTAGTCCACGGTGCGGCCTATGGCGTCCCGCTGGGCGTAGGGCAGGCTCCCGTCGGAGTCCAGATACTCCTCGACGCCTTCCAGCAGGCTCTCCTCCATCTTCTCCCCGTCACCGTTGATGAGCTTTATGCCGTTGTCGTGATAGGGGTTGTGGCTGGCGGAGATCATGATGCCGCAGTCAAAATCGTCGGCTCTGGCGATGTAGGATACGCTGGGGGTGCTGGTCACATGGAGCAGGTAGGCGTCCGCCCCGGAGGCGGTGAGCCCGGCGCAGAGGGCCGACTCGAACATGTAGCTGGAGCGGCGGGTGTCCTTGCCAATGACCACCTTGGCCTTGTGGTCCCGGCTGTAGTACCAGCCCAGATAGCGGCCTATCTTGAAGGCGTGGTCCACAGTCAGATCGGCATTGGCTTCTCCTCTGAAGCCGTCGGTTCCGAAATATTTACCCAAAAAGATTCCCTCCCGTTAAAGTTTTGCGGCCGCCGCCGGGTCTGCGCAGACGGTGACCTCCAGGGGTATTTGCAGGAAGGCAGCGGGGATATAGCTGTCCGTCCTGCCGTATATCATCTTAAAAACCGCATCCGCCTTCTCCGGCCCGGAGGCCAGGAGAAAGATCTCGCGGGATGAAACAATGGTCTTGATGCCCATGGTCAGGGCATACTCGGTGAGATGCCGCTCTCCGCCGCTGTACTGGCGATGGGTGGCGTCGGTGAGTTTCTGGATATGGGTGAGGCTGTCAAAGGCCGTGGCGGGCTCGTTGTAGCCTATGTGGCCGTTGATGCCTATGCCCAGGATGCACAGGTCTATGCCCCCGGCGGCCTCTATCAGCCCGTCATACTTCTCCGGCTCCTGCTCCCGGGGCACAAAGAAGTTCCCCTCCGGCAGGTCTGTGTGGTCTATGAGCTGCCTTTTCAATATGCTGCGGCAGCTGTCCGCCTCTTCGCCCCCCACATACTCGGTAACGGCAAAGATCTTCGCCTCCCTGAAGCTCAGCTCACCCCGGCGGCACATGTCCCCCAGAAGGGCATAGAGCCCCTCCGTGGTGCGCCCGGCGGTGAGGGCCAGGACCGACCCAGGCTTCTCCTTTAAAAGCTGCCGCACTTTTTCAGCGCAGATCTTTTCCATCTCCGGCAGTTCTTTTATTAGGGTTTTCACAATATCACCTGCTATTACAGATTTTTTTGGGCATGATAAAGACTATGGCTATAATGATTATACGTACGATAATAGTATATTTTTCCCTGCTGATAACCATGCGTCTTCTGGGCAAAAGGCAGCTGGGAGAGATGGAGCTGTCGGAATTTATCCTGGCGGCCCTGATAGCCGATCTGGCCTCCCTGCCCCTGCAGGATCTGGGCATTCCCATGATAAACGGCCTGGTGCCCATCATGGTGCTCTTCTGCTGCGAGCTGCTTATCGCAGGCCTGTCCATGAAGAACGTGCGCCTTCGCTCCTTCTTCTCCGGCAAGCCCAGCCTGCTGATAGTGCGGGGCAAGATCTGTCAGGACGAGATGCACCGCAACCGCTTCACCCCCGACGAGCTGATGCAGGAGCTGCGTAACCAGGGCATCCTGGACATAAGCTCCGTGGAATTCGCGGTGCTGGAGACAGACGGGAAACTGAACGTGGTGCCCTTTGCCGCAAAATGTCCAGCCACGGCGGAGCAGCTGGGTCTGAACGTCTCCGACGAGGGCTATCCCTTCATAGTCATAAACAACGGCCGGGTGCTCCAGGCCAACCTGAAACACTTGGGCCGGGATATGAACTGGCTGCAAAAGCAGCTCAAACAGCAGGGGCTCAGCTCGCCGTCCCAGGTCTTTCTCATGACCGCCGACAGCGCAGGCCGTATCTATCTTGCGGAAAGGGAGGATAAAGTATGAGCCGGGAAATCGCTGCCGCCTTTCTGCTCCTGCTGCTCATGGCAGGAGCCTGGTGGAACATCTCCGCAGTCGACCGGCTATCCGGCGATATGCTGGAGCAGCTGGAGCTGTCCCGGCAGGCGGCGGAGGAGGGCGACGCCTCCCGGGCCCTGGAGGAGCTGGACCTGGCCCTGGAGCGCTGGCTCAAAGCCGACAGCTACACCCATATCTTCATCCGCCACTCGGAGATAGACTCCACCGCCGACGCCTTCTATGAGCTGAGAGAAGTCCTGCTGGCAGAGGAGCTGGAGGGCTGCGACGCGGCTTACGGGAAGCTGCGCTACCATATAATAAGCATACAGGAGATGGAGCACCCCAGGCTGGGCAGTATACTTTGAGGGCCCTTATTTGTCCTGCAGGAGCTTGGACAGCTCCTCCATGAAGGTGTTTATATCCTTGAAGCTGCGGTAGACCGAGGCAAAGCGCACATAGGCCACCTCGTCTATCTCCTTGAGGCGGGACATCACCATCTCCCCTATGTCCACGGTGCTTATCTCCCGCTCCAGATTGCTCTGGAGCTCCTGCTCTATATCGTCGGCTATGGCCTCCAGCTGGGCAAGAGTTACGGGCCTCTTCTCGCAGGCCCGGACCATGCCGTTTATCAGCTTAACTTTGTCAAAGGTCTGGCGGCTGCCGTCTCTTTTCACCACCACCAAAGGCAGCCTCTCTATTATCTCATAGGTAGTGAAACGCTTCTGGCAGGCCAGGCACTCCCGGCGGCGGCGGATGGTGGCTCCCTCCTCGGCGGGCCTGGAGTCAATCACCCGGCTCTCGGAGTATCCGCAAAAGGGACATTTCATATTCCTTATCTCTCCCCTGAATAGCATTATGTAGACTTAACGGATGTATTGTATCACAGCTGGGCCTACAGCGCCATACAAAATATTGCCAATTATGAGTTTATATATTAATTAATTTTCACA
>DVHY01000173.1 GCA_018711755.1 Candidatus Limivicinus faecipullorum
CCTGGCCCAGTTCTCCGGCTCGGTACTGAGGAGGCCAAATGTCTCCTTCTATATGGCACTGGTGCTGGGGCTTATATACTATCAGACCAGAGTGAAGCCGGTCACGGAGGAGAACAGCCTGTGGAGAAAACTGCAATGAAGCTGAGTATAATTGTGCCGGTGTACAATGTGCTGCCCTATATCCGCCAGTGCCTGAACTCCCTGCTGGGCCAGACTGTGGAAGATTATGAGATACTGCTGGTGGACGACGGCTCCACCGACGGCACCGCTGCGGTACTGGAGGAGTACAGGGACAAGTTCCCGGAGAAGATAAAATTGCGCCGGGTGGACAACGGCGGCCAGGGCCGGGCCCGTAATTTCGCCATAGAGGAGGCCCGGGGAGACTTCCTGGGCTTTATTGACAGCGACGACACCATCGCCCCGGATATGTACGAAAAGCTCATTTCCAAAGCGGAGCAGACCGGGGCCGACGTGGCCGTCTGCGACTGGCTGGCCCGCTATGACGACGGCCGGGAGGAAGTGTTGCCCGCCTGTGTTCAGGAGCATCCTCTGGCCTCGGCAGGCTCCGCCTGCAACAAGATATTCCGCCGGGAGCTGGTGGGGGACATCCGATTTCCCACGGGACTCTGGTATGAGGACTTTTATTTCTCTGCTATGATGCTCATACGGGCTGACATGGTGGAGTATGTGCGCGAGCCTCTGTATATCTACCGCAGACATCAGGACTCTACCATGCGCAACAACAATTCCGCAAAAAACCTGGACATGCTTAAGATAATGGATATGCTTTCGGTGCATATGCTGCCGGAGTGCCGGGATGAGTTTGAGTTCTTCCTCGTGAACCATGTTCTGCTGGATACCATAAGCCGGGTGTCGCGGCAGGATACACCGGACAGGGGAGAGGTTCTGAAAGAACTCAGGGCCTATATCCACTCCTATATACCACGCCTGAACTCTTGCGGGAGCTATCGGCGGGAGAACGGAAAGCGGCGCATGGTCATGAGGCTCAACTATATGGGTCTTGACCGGCTGGCTATGGGCCTGCTGGACATGAAGGCCAGACTTTCAAAATAAAATGTAAAGCTGAAAGGCGGGGCACAGGCCCCGCCTTTCAGCTTTTTATATTCTCTTGTTTTTCAGCTTGTTGTTCAGCTTCATCAGTATGTGTACGCTGAGATACATCCGGTGCAGCAGCAGAAAGCTGAGGAGCTTATGCTGCATGCTCATGTTCCGGACATAGGGATTGGACCTGTAATCGGGGTATTTGCGCAGAAAGTCCTCCGCCAGCTCCCGCTGCACCGGACTATTCCGCTCCGCCAGGATTGCGCGCACCGAGGAGGTGAGAAACTGGCTGTGGAAGGCCAGGTACTCCAGCTCATCCTTCAGCTTCTCATACATACCCAGGGAACTATAGAAGTCCCTCAGCTCGTCCACCGCCGGGATTATCTCCAGATTGCGCCGGACCTTGCTGGTATTGGTGACGGAGTCCGGCCGCTGGACATAGCGGTGCAGGGCTTTGGGGATGTATACGGTCTTATCCGTAAAGGCGTAGAGCTTGGGTACGGTGCGCAGGTCCTCAAACCAGACCCGGGGGGTGAAGCGGATGCCCTTGTCCATAAACAGGCTGCGGCGGAATATCTTGTTCCACACGTCGGGGTTCTCCAGCAGCAGCTCAGGATGGGCGGCCAGGGACAGGGGAGAGGCGCAGCGGCAGCCCGGGCGGTACTCCAGCTCGTCACCCAGGGTGTTCACCGCAATGGAGTCAAAGATGCAGATGTCGAAATCCTGCTCCAGGGCTCCCAGCAGTTCCTCCACGGCTCCGGGGATGAGATAGTCGTCGCTGTCGATGAAATAGAGATACTCCCCGGCGGCGGCCTCCATACCTACATTACGGGCCTGGCCCTGGCCGCTGTTTTCTATGTTGATGAGCTTTATAAGCTCCGGCCAGTGCTGAGCATATCCGGCGGCTATACGGCCGGATGAGTCGGTGGAGCCGTCGTTGACGGCGATTATCTCATAACCCGGCTCCTCCCCGGCACCAAGGCGGCTCAGGCCCGGCTCCAGCAGGGAGTCCAGGCACTTGGCCACATAGTCCTCCACATTATAAACGGGGATGACAATGCTGAGTTTTACCATGGCCGCGCCTCCCTCACTTGCCTTTTACCCGCTCGTTCAGGCCCATGATAAATCCCACCGCCTTGTAGCGGCGCAGCAGGATGAGCCTGGTGAGAAGCCGGTATTTGAAGGGCATTTCCCTTACATAGGGGTTCTTTAAAAAGTCCGGGTACTTGGAGAGAAAATCCTCACGCAGCCTGTCCGCCACCGGGTTTGCCGGCTCCGAAAGGCAGACGCGCACCACGGCGGTGAGAAATTCATTGTAAAAGGCGGAATACTCAAACTCGTTCCTATATTCGTCGAATTTGCCCCGGGCCCTGTAATAGCCGCTCAGGTCATCCAGAGCCTCTATTATCTCCAGGTTCCGCCCCATATCTGCCGAGCGGGTGATGGAGCCGCTGCGCTGGACGTAGATATACCACTGTTTGTCCGTGGCGCTTATCCTGTCCGTAAGCAGGTAGAGCTTTGGCATGGTGCGCATGTCCTCATACCAGACACGGCTGGGAAAGCGCAGGCCGCTGTCCATGAAAAGGCTGCGGCGGCAGAGCTTGTTGCAGGCGGAGGGGGGACACAGCAGCAGCCGGGGATAGTCCGCCAGTGACAGAGGGCCCTCCCGGCCGCAGCGGGGGATATCGTCCAGGATCACGCCCTCTTCGGTGACGGAGAGGATGCCGTAAATGCAGATGTCGAAATCCTCTTTCAGCTTCTCCATTATCTCCGGCAGGGCCCCCTCGCAGAGAAGATCGTCACTGTCCAGAAACAGCAGAAACTCGCCCCGGGCCGCCTCCAGCCCCACGTTCCTGGCGGCCCCCAGACCGCCGTTTTCCGTGCTTATCACCCTGATCAGACCGGGAAAGCGGCGGGCATAGTCCTCCGCCACGGAGAGGGAAGAGTCGGTGGAGCCGTCGTTTACCACGACTATCTCGTAGCCCTCCAGCTCCGGGTATATCACCGAATCCAGGCACTTGGCCAGGTATTTTTCCACATTGTATACGGGTATGACGATGC